>JBLIIJ010000001.1:0-108740 GCA_047635055.1 Cyclobacteriaceae bacterium
ATGAGTCAAATGTCTTTTGCTCAGCCAAAAGCCTATGGGCGTGACGATGCTTTTAGAGGTGAAGTATATCGACAAATCTTCGAAAATGAGGCAAAAATGGCCAAATGAACAGGCTTGAACATCTAATTATAAAATTGTGCCTCACATGGTTACTATTTAGCGTCTGTCTATAGCGTAAGCGTCTGATTCAAAATGTTTGAGATCAAGGCTTGTGGCAGAGAAAAAAATGAAGCCGTCGTGGAACAGCCGTCGTGGAGCAGCCGTCATAGAATGGGTTCCTTTCAGAAATCGGTCCGCCGAAGCGGAGTATTTTTTCGACGAGCGTAACGAAGAGGTCGGACATTATGGACTGACGCTATTTGGTTGTTTCCTACTTTGCTCAGCTCAGGAAATATCCTACGGAGTTAAAGAGAACATTTCATACTATTCTCAAGAAATCAATGCATTAGACCAATATACAAAGGAGCGATGGGTACATGATATTAACTATCCAGAGGGAATAGCGGATACTCGTTTTGAAAAAAAAATGGCTTAAAACACATGATATTGATGCCAATCTTACAGGGGGAGATTAAATATTTATTGGTGAACAGCGTAAAGAAAAGTGTAGGAGTAAAAGACCAACAATTCGAGTAATAATTTCAGTTTTAAATAGGAGGTGAAGTCGATTATGAAAAAATGGACAGATAGTAATAGTATGGGAAATCAGATTAGAATAGCATGGATCGCCGTATTCATGGTGTCCTATTTAGGAATTAGGGCACAATCACAGGACTATTTTGTGGAAAGCGCACCAGAAACGGAAGGTCTCTCATCTGCTTCTATCGTGGAATTTATAGATCGACTTGAACAGGAAATTGATGCGGTACATAGCTTTATGATCATAAGGCACGGCAAGCTTGTGTCGAAGGGGTGGTGGGATCCATATGGTCCTGAAATACCGCATGTCATGCATTCCGTAAGTAAAAGTTTCACTTCTACGGCAGTGGGATTTGCTGTGAAGGAGGAATTACTTTCCCTTGATGATCTGGTTGTATCTTTTTTTCCCGAAAAAGCACCCAAAGATCCTAGTTGGCAGTGGAAAGAAATGCGGATTCGGGATCTTCTTACCATGAATACGGGTCATTTAGAAGAACCTCGTCCACTTGGTCAAGAAGACTGGGTTCAATTCTTTCTTGAATCTGAAGTGGAATTGATGCCTGGAACCGTATTCAAGTACAATAGCATGGCGACTTATATATTGTCTGCCATTATCCAGAAAGTGACGGGAGAAAAGCTCGTAGACTACCTTGACCCACGTCTTTTTCAACCATTGAAAATAAGCAAACCGGAATGGGACACTTGTCCGATGGGAATCAATACTGGCGGATGGGGTCTTCATATAGTGACGGAAGATATAGCCAAGCTCGGACAGCTCTATTTACAAAAGGGCAAGTGGGAGGAAGCGCAACTTCTTTCCGAGGAATGGATGACAATGGCTACCTCAAAACAGGTGGCTAATGGAAGTAACCCAGCGAATGATTGGACACAAGGATATGGTTTCCAGTTTTGGATGAGTCGATACAACACCTATCGCGGAGATGGTGCTATGGGTCAGTTTTGCTTGGTCATGCCCGAGCAAGATGCAGTAGTTGCTATTACCTCCGGCACCCATGACATGGGAGGGATTATGAATATTGTTTGGGAAACATTATTGCCAGCAATGCAGGATAAATCTCTTCCTGCAAATGATAAAATACTTGCGTCACTGGAAAAGAAAACTGCTGATCTTCAGCTGAAGCCAACAACAGGTGGTTTGACTACATCGATTTCAAAGAGAATATCTAATAGGAAATTCCAGATGAAGGAAAATGAATTCGGTGTAAAAGCAATAACATTTAATGTCAACAGCAAAAAACCATCAGTCGATATGGAGATGGAAGGCGGTACTCAAACCATTGCAATTGGAACCAATGAATTTCAAAAGGGAGCAATGGATTTGCCTCTTCCTTACACGAAGAATCTAGAGAAAAAAATAGCCGTGAGTGGTGCGTGGACTAGTGATAGTCAATACACGATGAGGGTCTATTTCTATGAGTCTCCCGCCAGAATGACCTATACCTTTTCTTTCGGAGATGATGGGCTTGATTGGGAAACCAAATTGGAAAATGCATTATTTGGAATGCAAAAATTAGCGCCATTAAAGGGCGCAATAGAATAATTTAATAATATGCTGAAAAAACGAATTGACATTGATCAGATGATCTGCGCTTTTGAAAAAGTATTGATGCCTACTTTGACATACCCACTCAAAAGTGTAGCCATGTTGTTGCTGATACTGGCACTTAATGCCTGCACTACTTCTACACCTGAGTTTGTTCTTTCTTCACCGGGTGAAGTCAATACAGTCAATATATGGTCAGAAGACGGGGAAATTAACTACGAGGTTAGTCACGGACCCAACAAGGTTATTGTGCCATCCAGACTGGGTTTGTCTTTTAAGAATGCCCCATCACTAGCAAGTGGACTTAAAATTATTGATTCCAATGTCCAGCACATCGATAAAGCATGGCAGCAACCTTGGGGCGAGGTGAAAACGATTCGGAATAATTACAATGAAGGGACCATTTCTTTAGTATCAGTGGACAATGCAGCTATTCAAATAGCGCTTGTTTTCCGCGCTTACGATGATGGAATTGCATTTAGGTATCATGTCAAAAATCTCAATGGAATCGAAGAGGTAATTATTGATGATGAGATCACAGAGTTTAACCTGGCAGAAGACGCACAATCATGGTGGATAAAAGCTTATCAACCGAACCGCTACGAATACTTGTATCAAACGACAAAAATTTCTAAGATCGACACAGTTCATACGCCCTTGACGATGCGCTTTGAAAACGGGACGCATGTGAGTATACATGAAGCTGCTCTCGCTGGTTATTCCAGCATGCAGATTGCAGGGCGGAAATCTACGAAACTATATTGTGATTTAGCGCCTTGGTCTAATGGCGACAAAGTGCGAACGTCAATACCCTTCAAAACACCTTGGCGAACCATCAAGATCACAGATAGTGCAAGTGAATTAGCTAGTTCGTACTTGACTTTGAATTGTAATGAGCCTAACAGACTAGAAGATGTATCATGGATTCATCCTTCAAAATACATCGGCATCTGGTGGGGAATGATCATTGGCAAATGGACTTGGAAAGAGGGACTGAGACACGGGGCAACCACCGCACGAGGAAAGGAATATATTGATTTTGCTGCCAAACATGGTTTTGATGAAGTGCTGATTGAAGGGATTTCTGCAGGGTTCCAAGGCTTGTTTCCTGGTGACACAGTAACAACTAGTTTCACAGAATCAACGGCTGATTTTAATCTGAATGAAGTTCAGGCCTACGCACAATCAAAGGGAGTTTCTCTTCAGTCTTATCAGGAAACAAGTGCGAGTCCTAATAACTATTTGATCCAAGTCGACTCAGCTTTTGCACTCCTTCAACGACTAGGTATTGATAAAGCTAAAATTGGTCACGTTGGTGCTTTGTTAGACAAGAAAGAATATCACTACGGGCAGTATGCTGTTGAGTATTACCGTAGAGTGTTAGAGAAAGCTGCTGAATACAAAATCGGGGTTAATTTTCATGAGCCGATTAAGGACACAGGTGAGAGGAGAACTTTTCCAAATATGCTGAGCCGTGAGGGAGCTAGGGGAATGGAATACAACTCCTGGGGTAATGGAGGGAATCCGCCAAACCATGTCACCACACTGGCTTTTACAAGATTATTGGAGGCACCCATGGATTTCACACCTGGTATTTTTGATTTGTTATATCAAAATATGGATGCAGACAACACGGACCAGTTTCCGGTTGAGATCAAGCTGATAGACCAAGGAAATGGATATTCCAATGTCATATACAAAGGATCAGAATCCTATTGGCAGAGCAAGAAAATGACACGTGAAGTGAAGGTCGTCGGAGGAGATACCACGTTCGTTTGGACCGTGATGACAATGATGAAAGCAGGTGAGTGGGAATGGGGAATTAGGGCACATGACTTTGCCACAGATGACAATAATATCTGGCTCCTTGGGACTCTCGATATGCCAAACAGTAAAATTACAGTTGCCGAAGACGGAACCATTTCGGGGGATGTCAGTATCACCATTCCAAATCAGGGCCTTGATCCCAATGACAGAATAACAGCTTCGAATGCTGATTTGGTTGAGATTGGCAACAATGTATTTGGTAAAACACAGCGAGTCAATACTACTCTGGCAAAACAGCTTGCTTATTATGTAGTCATCTATAGTCCGATTCAAATGGCTTCTGACTTTATCGAAAATTATGTCGACCAACCAGCTTTTCAATTCATCAAAGATGTTCCTGTCGACTGGGAAGAAACTGTGGTGCTCAATGGTGAAATTGGTGAATTTATCACGGTTGCCCGCAAAGATAGAAACAGCAAGGATTGGTATTTGGGGAGTATTACGAATGATAAACCTAGATTATTCGATATTGATTTATCCTTTTTAGACCAAGAGGCGAATTACGAGGCGGAATATTACGCAGACGGAGAAAATGCTGACTGGGAACTTAATCCCTATGATATGCAAATTGGTTCCGAGGAAGTTGGTGATATTTATCGGGTAAAATTAGCAAAAGGGGGCGGTCATGCTGTGAGATTCAAATATCAAGAAAATTAACCCTCATTTAAAGTGATGAGGTCATGTTAAAAGATTGCAGGAGGATTTTTATTTCCAATAGGAAATGGAGGTCATCGTTAAGTGGAAATTCACAAAGAAATCATGATTGATTATAAAAAAGTGCGTTTATTATCATTTCTCCCCATGTTATGTCTCGGGATCTCCTCACCGACCTCCTCCATTTCGAAGAAGATACATAGAAAAGAATATCAGATGGAAGAAAATGGAATTGGTACCAATAGCTATCAAAAAGGGCTGATGGATCAGCGTCTTCCTTGTCTGGATAATCGGAAGGCAAAAATTGCTATAAGTGGTTCATTGATTAGTACTTGTGAGGACGTTCTAAGAATCTATTATGATCAGTCTGCAGCTCGAATGACTCATGTTTTTTCTTTTGAAAATGGAGGACTTACTTGGAAGTCTAAACTGGATCATGCACTTTTCGGAATGCGAAACTTGCAGTCACAAAAAGGAAAAAGAGCATGATGAAGTACAACTTATTACCACTAATCGTCCTAAGCCTATTTCTTTCTGGGTGCTTTACAGAAAAGAGTGAAATTCGAGTGGCGGGTCTTTTTACAGATAATATGGTGCTACAACAAAATAGCAATGTTCCAATATGGGGCTGGGCTACAGCCGGATCCAGCGTAAAGGTCGAAACTTCCTGGGGCGAAAAAGTCACTGCTAGTGCAACAGATGATGGTAAATGGGAAGTAGTAATTAAAACCCCAATAACAAAATCTAAAGAGCAACACCTGATTATAAAAACATCAGATTCGACAATTACGCTAAGTAATGTTCTTCTAGGTGAAGTGTGGTTAGCTTCCGGTCAATCCAATATGGAGATGCCGGTGAGTGGTTGGTTGCCGTCCGACCCATTGCTTAATTCGCAGGAAGAAATAGCATCAGCAAATTTTCCAGCTATCCGAATGTTTACTGTCAGAAAGGAAACCTCATTCAAACCTCTTGATGATGTTACGGGTAGTTGGCAAATAACTAAAAAAGAAACAGTACCAGATTTTTCAGCAGCTGCGTACTTTTTTGGGCGAGCGCTCTTTCATGAATTGGGTGTGCCAATCGGAATTATTCATTCGAGTTGGGGAGGTTCTCCTGCAGAAAGTTGGGTGCCACTAGGAGCTATCAAGAATATAGAAGGCTTTGAACTAATTCCTGAGATTATCACCAAAGCATCTAACCCAAACATCCCTTTTAACCTGTGGCTGAATAGCATGAAGTTGACACTTTGGGATGAACTTATAAGCACTAGGGCTTTTCATTTGGCTGACCAAAGGTTTAGCGAGGTGATGCAACCATCCTATGATGATGCTGATTGGGATACCTTATCGGTCGGGACCATGTCTAAGCTTTTTATGAATGATGATTTCAATGGTTTGGCTTGGTATAGACAGGAATTTTTTCTTGATAAGGCCGCTATGGATGATGTACGAAAATTGTTTCTGGGAGATGTCCAAGATTTGAATACTACTTTTATCAATGGACAAATGGTCGGTAGGGTTGAGTCTTGGGGAAAGAATACAATAGATCATGTATATGATATTCCTTCAGGACTACTTTTGGAAGGAAGGAATGTTATGGCAGTACGTGTGATTGATGTATGGGAAAACGGAGGAATATTCGATGTACCAAAGCTACTCGACACCAATGAGCAATTGGTTTTGCAGTTAAAGGAAACTTGGAAGTACTTGCCAGCTGCGATCTTAATTGATGGTAACTTCTACACTTTAAATGATGGATTGACAGGCATCCAACAGCCTGAGGACGATCGGGTGCCTTTAACGTCACATACTCCTACAGCTCTTTACAACGGGATGATTGCTCCTTTGATCCCATACACTATAAAAGGAGCTATATGGTATCAAGGGGAATCTAATGTGCCAAGATATGAGCAGTATCGAACCCTTTTTCCTTCCGTTTTCAATAGTTGGAGATCCAAATGGGCGATTGGGGATTTTCCATTTTACTATGTGCAATTGGCACCCTTTAACTACAATGGCAGTCCAGTGGAAGAGTTGCGGCAAGTGCAGTTAGAGACTTTAGTCGAGTCAAATGTTGGTATGGTGGTGACCATGGATATTGGTAGTGCGACCACCATTCACCCGCCTAACAAGCAGGATGTAGGTAAGCGACTTGCCCTTCATGCCTTGGCTAAAACCTATGGTAAATCTGAGTTGGTTTATTCAGGGCCAATATATAAGGATGTAATATTTGATAATCAACAGGCGGTAGTTGCGTTTGACCATATCGGAGGAGGATTGTATTGTCCAGATGAAGCATTGGCGTATTTTGAAATAGCAGGAGCTGATGGCGTATTTCATCCTGCGAAAGCCACTATCGATAAGGGTAGTGTAATAGTAAATTCGACTATTGTTCAAAATCCACTGATGGTCAGATACGCTTGGGGCGATAAGATTAAAACTAATTTGTTTAATAAAGAGGGCTTGCCCGCGTCTCCCTTTAGAACCAAAAAACTTTGATCAAGTACTTTAGCAATCAGCTATACTTTGGTAACTAATCGAGCAGTCACTTTTTTTATGCTATGAGTCAATCAGGAATATTTGTTGCACCTGAATAAGCAAATGAAGTATCCAGTTTCACTGACCTTTCTATTAATCGTGTTCATGATTTTCCAGTACACGCTGTGTCGAAAGTTAAAATATGAAAGAAGATGCTGTCCCAAACTTTTGAGATGCTTAGCGGAGTTGTAAAGTCGAACAAATATTAAAGCGAGATGCTATCACCCCAATTGAATGGCGATATGTTTTTGGGGGACAAGGGGCTATTTTGCGTCCCCTAGATAAGCTTCGCTATCAATTTGTATATATGAAATTCAACTTCCTTTTTACTTTGATTATTGTTTATCTGATTTGCAACTCCTGCTCAAGTAATCAGCAGGAGACCATCGCCGTGGGAGTAGAGATCCAAGAAAATCTCCATGTTCCTTCACCCGATTGGCAGGATCAAATTATCTATTTCATTTTGACAGATCGTTTTATGGATGGTGATACTTCCAATAACGATCAAGGAACTGGAGAATACCAAAAGGGGAATACAAAGTACTGGAACGGAGGCGACTTACAAGGAGTATTGCAGCGAATTGACTACATAAAAGAGCTTGGTGCTACCACTGTTTGGGTCACACCACCTGTCGCCAATCAATGGATCAATCCTCAGCAAACAGGAACAGGAAATCACGGATATTGGGCCAGCAACTTCATGGCAGTAGATAAACATTTGGGTACCCTAGATGACTATCGACAACTCTCTGCCAGCTTACATAAAAATGATATGTATTTAATTCAGGATGTAGTGGTCAATCATCTTGGAGATTTCCATACCTACTCAGGCCCTTATAATCCAGCGGATGTTACGGAAAATTTCAAACTACATGATGTCCCTCAGCCTACCCAAGATCTTTTTAAGTTTAATGATGCCCGAAAAGCGGAGCATTTAGAAAAAGCCATTTATCACTTTGCACCCAATTTTTATGATCACTCAGATACGTTAAAGAAACGAGCTTATCAATTTGCAGACTTAGACGATCTAAATACCTCCAGTCCAGAAGTAAGAGATGAACTTCGTAAATCATTCGGGTATTGGATAAAGGAGGTCGGAGTGGATGGATTCAGATTTGATACACCTCATATGGTGGAGCATGAGTTTTGGAATGATTTTCTTCATTCCAAGAATCTTGATTTTCCAGGTATTATTCCTTTAGCCAATTCGATGGGTAAAAAAGAATTTATTGGAACTGGGGAAGTAGCGATATTTCCGAAGCACTACGATCATCAAGGAACAGTGGATGCAGCAAAATATCTCGGTACAACGGATAAACCAGAGATGAATTCCATCCTTAATTTTCCACTTACCTTATCGATTGATCGAGTTTTTGCGGAAGCCAAACCAACAAACACATTAACGTTTAGATTAAATAGTATTAAAAAAGTTTTTCCACGGCCCGAAATGTTGCTGAATTTTATTGACAACCATGACGGGGAAAGATTTCTGACTAAAACTGACCGAGTATCCTTCAGACAAGCGCTGCTGTTTGTCATGACAATTCCAGGAGTACCGGTGATTTACTACGGCACTGAGCAAGAATTGCTCGGCATGCGTCAAACCATGTTTAAAGGTGGGGCGGGCTCCATAGATAAGGACCATTTTAACAAAGAGACAGCATCGTTTCAGTTTGTGCAGGACTTGATTCAGCTGCGCAAAGAAAACGATGTACTAAGACGTGGGGAATTAGAGGTACTTCTTGACGATGCTGCCGGGGCGGGATTATTCATCTACAAACGAACCTATAATAATTCCTCCGCTATTGTACTAATAAACACCTCTGACGAACCCAGAATAGCAGATAATATCTTCACTGACTTCACCCCAAACACAAGGGTTACTTCCGTTTTTAGCGTAGGTAATCAAAAAGATTTTCGCATTGATGCAAATGGATTTCTGAGTGCTGAAATTGCAGGCAAAGAAGCTGTTGTGCTGTTTGATAATGGGAAGGAATATTCCAGTGCTGAATTAGGAAGTGTCACGATTGATGAGATCAGAAAGGAAGTAACTAATTCAGGTTACATTGAGGTAATAGGAACTTTCAAATCGATTTCTGAAATTTATGTTGCTGTGGACGGAGACATCAATCGGTCTATTACAGCAGTAATGAACAATGGAAAATGGAGTTGTCTATTGCCCTTAGATTCCTACATTAATGGAGCGCACAGAATTGTTGCTTTTTCTCAGAAGGACTCTGAACTTATTTCAGATGCAGTCTCTATTGATTTGAACAATGATGAAAAATTTATTGTCGAAGTGGCTGATCCCGTGGGAGATGATACGGGACCATTGAATTCCTATCAATACCCGGCTCACCAAAGCTATCAGAATCAAATGGACATGACTGGGGCGAAGGTTTATCAGACAGGAAACAATTTAAGAGTAGATGTTTTCATGAAGGAGATTACGGAAATTTGGTTACCGCCGAATGGGTTTGATCATGTGTCTTTGAGTATATACTTCGATTTTCCTAACCTAAAAGGAACGTCTGATTTACCATTCAAGAATGCCGTAGTGCCAAGAAATGGGGAATGGGACCTTTGGTTTATGTCAAGTGGTTTTCAGAACGCCTCTTTCACTTCTCAAGATGCCTCAGCTACTCATACAGGTAAGGATAACGGCAAAATGCCTCTTATTTCTGTCAACAAGGAAGAGAAACTTATTTCTTTCTTTTTCGCCGCTTCCACATTAAACTTTCCAGCCACACTGGAAGGAGTAAAAATATATGTAAACACTTGGCACGGTGGCCCAGACAGTCCTAAAAATTTGGTGCCAGAAAGGGATGACTGGTCATTCGGAGGTGGCACCTCGAAGGATCCTTACATCATGGATGAACTACCAATAATTAATTTGTAATGAAACTTGAAAGAAAGAAATTATTTACTTGCTTTTGCTTGATAATGCTAGTGAGGATTGCGGGTGATCAGCAGATAGATAGCCTATCATAACCGCCCAATTTTATCATCATTTTCGTAGATGATTTTGGGGACGGAAAGCAGAGTTCTTTTGGCAATCCAACCACCAACACACCAAGTCTCTATTAAATGTGAAGAGAAGGAATGAAACTCACTAAACTCTTTGGGGGCTGCAAGAATAATTTACGTCACATAATTAAACAAGAAGGGATTATGAATTTGAATGAGGTCGATTTGTATAAGGCCATTTTTGATGTATTGTCAAAGCAAAGCACTCCAGAAGATCAGAAAAGAGTACAAGACTGGTTATCAAATGGTACAAATAATAAGATCGTTTTCAAAGCACTGGAGGATTCATTTGCTGGTGAGCACGACCAATTCAGGTCAGAGCTAGTCTTAAAAAGATTAAAGAAACGAATAAAGCACGACATTTCACCCGGAGTGACACCAAGCAGCAAGCCGAATAAAGAAAAATTATGGCTCAAAATAGCAGTAGTTGCAATTATAGGTCTGGCAGGTTTGCTCTTGGTAAATAGCGATTTTGAAAAATCAACTGAAGTGGAAAAGATTGGCTATATCGAAAAAACAAATCCAAACGGTCAGAAGTCTACTATTTTTCTAAATGATGGAACCAAGATAAAATTAAACTCAGGTAGTAAAATCTCCTACAAAGAGGATTTTGCTGATACCATAAGAGAGGTGTTTCTTGAAGGGGAAGCTTATTTTGAAGTGGCAAAAAATATACACCAACCGTTTGTCGTTCGTGCAGGAGACGTGAGTACCAAGGTCCTTGGCACTTCATTTAACGTAAAAGCATTTAGTGAGACAAGCGAAGTTAGTGTCTCGCTAGTTGAGGGTAAAGTCCAAGTAGCATACACTGGAGAAGAGGTAAAATACTTGAACCCAGGGCTACAGTATACCTACCATATTTCCGATAGAACCAGTAGTATTCAGGAATTCAATAACGAGGAAATTCTGTCATGGATAGATGGTGTTATATATTTTGAAAAGGCGTCTAAAAATGAAGTATTTGAAACGTTGGCAATTTGGTATGGAGTGGAGTTTGTATTTGGAAATGCTGATTTTGCTAATTGGAATTTATCGGCAATTTTTGAAAATGAATCCTTAGAAAATGTATTGAATTCGCTTGGATACAGTGAGAAGTTCTCCTATAAAATTGAAGGCAAGAAAGTCAGAATTCAGGCAACATCTGTAAACAAGTAACGGGTTATGAAGAAATCAATAGAACTATGATAATGAACAGATTAGGCAATTGGAAGCTTTGGATTATCAGCTTAGCGCTTCTAGTTATTTTTTATCCTGACGTTTCAGCTAATGAAAGAAGCAATCAAGCAGATCCGGATTTAAAGCGAGTGAAAATATCTATGATTCTCAAAAGTTCTACTTTGAAAGAGTCCTTTGATGAAATTGAAAAAAGGTCTGATTTAAATTTTGTTTATGATCAGAGAATTTTAGCAGATATCGCTATTAACGCGAGTTTTGAAAATGCAAGTATTTTTGATATTCTACTAGAAATTGGGAGACAATCGAATCTTAGCTTTAGGCAGGTGAATAGTAATATTAACGTTCAAGAACGTTCAAGGGCGAATTCCCCGAATGTCCCTGTAGTAGTTGATGAGAATAGGGTTGTATTTGGGCGTGTTTTTGATGAAAATGGGGAATCCATGGTGGGTGTCACGGTTCAAGTGAAGGGAACTCAAAATGGAGGGTTAACTGACCTTGATGGGAACTATCGAATTTCCCTAAATACCGATAACGCAATCTTAATATTCTCATTTATTGGCTATACCAAAATTGAAATCACTGTGGGAGTTCAGAAAAAAATTGATGTCACAATGGAGGTGAATTATGAAGAACTCAACGCGGTTGTAGTCGTCGGATATGGCTCACAAATCAAAAGAAATATTTCCAGTTCAATTACCTCTGTAGATGTTGATAAATTGAATTCAGCTACAGTTAATTCCTTTGAAGGAGGACTTCAAGGTATTGCCGCTGGGGTGCAGGTAACGAGTAGCAGTGCGCTCGCAGGTTCTGCTATACGGGTAAGGATTCGTGGTACCTCTTCTGCTAGCGCTAATAGTGAGCCATTATATGTTATAGATGGTGTTCCTGTTGAAAGTGGAGAAATAAGTACATCACAACCGGGCGGTTCAATTGCAGAGTATAATTTGCAGCAAGCTGCAAACACAAACGTGCTTGCAAGTCTCAATCCCGCTGATATAAAGTCAATTGAAATTTTAAAAGATGCTGCTTCGGCTGCAATATACGGTTCAAGGGGTGCGAACGGAGTGGTATTAATCACAACCAAAAACGGAATAGCCGGAGCAACAAAAGTGACTGCTTCTGCTTCTTTTGGTTTATCAGACGCTACTCACCGCATACCTCTTTTGAATTCCAGTCAATATATTGCTCTTGCTCAAAAGGCATGGTATAATTCAGGGAATAGTTTGGAGGACTTTTGGCCCAATAGTGGTGTTTTGGTAGATGGTTTGACAAAGGAAGAGGCCATGAATACCGATACGGATTGGATAGACGAGGTGCTTCAGATTGGTAAGGTGCAAGACTATAATATTTCTGTCTCCGGTGGAAGTGAAAAAACCACATTCTACGTGAGCGCAGGACTTAAAGAACAGCAAACAATCCTTAAAGGGAATGATTATTTTCGTTTGGGCACGAGGCTAAACTTGGATCACAAAATAAGCGATAATGTTAAAATCGGGGGTAAAATGATGTTGACCGTGATAGATAACAAACAGGTGCCAACCAATTGGGCAGGGGGGATTAGTAATGTCTCTGAAATGCTTCCAATTTGGCCAGTAAAAAAAGAAGATGGCAGCTTTTTTAATCTTACCGATGAGCATCCAGTTGCTGGTGTGGAATTAAGACAAATCCATCTGAAGAGCACTCAAATTCTTGCGAATTGGTACTTAGATTATACCATCATTAAGGGGCTCACCTTTAGAACTGAATTCGGGAGTAATCTGCTCTTCAATGATGATTTTCATTATCGCGATGGTCGAATTACTAGCCATGGACGTACAGTCGCCTCTACTGTCTCCGGAGTAAGAAGTTCGTGGAACTGGAAAAATATTTTAAATTATAAAGAGACTTTTGGGGATCATACAATTGACATACTTGGTGCTACAGATGTGCAATCATTTAACACAAGGACAAATTTTGTTTTTGGAGATACTTTTATCAATTCCACGCTTAGCCGACCACAGGATGCTGCAATAATTAATGCGAGTGTTTCCGAAAGTGAATACGCATTCCAATCTTTCCTCAGTCGGCTAAACTATGGGTTTAAGGAAAAGTATATACTCTCCATGAGCCTGCGTGCAGATGGGAGTTCTCGCTTTGGTAAAGAAAATCGGTGGGGCTATTTTCCAGCAGTTTCCGTGGCATGGATTATAAGTGATGAAGAGCTATTTAGTCCATTTAGGGATAAGATCAACTTTCTAAAATTAAGGACTAGCTACGGTATAGTGGGTAATGCGGAAATTGGAGATTATAGCGCTGCATCTATTTATCAAACGTCAACATACAACGGAAATACTGGTATTTCTATTGGAAATTTAGGAGATGAAAATTTAGGATGGGAATCTACCTCGCAACTTAACATAGGCATTACTTGGGAGATTTTCAATGGTAGGATTAGTGGAGAGTTTGATTACTATTCCAAGTCTACCAAAAATTTATTGCTTCCATACCCTGTATCTCAAATGATCGGGGTAAGCGCCGTAACCAGAAACATAGGTGAATTACAGAATGAAGGCGTTGATGTTATGGTAAATACCTTGAATATCGCGAAGAAGAATTTCACTTGGGAGACTAACGTAACATTAAACCATAATAAAAATGTGGTAGTAAAACTTGGAGATGAAGTAATCTCCAATGGATTATCAACCAGCTCGGGTCTAAGTTCCACGTCCATTTTCCCGGGTTATCCTGTGGGTGTGCAAGAAGGAGTGATATGGGGAGGAGTGGATGCTGAAACAGGCGAAGACACTTACTTTGATAGAGCAGGAAATCTCTATCTTTTTTCAGAAGTGGTTAATCAGTTTGGAAGTTTTGATGCGTTTGTTAATTCGGAAAACCAACCAATAGGTAACCCATGGCCAAATCTAACAGGAGGTATCGACAATCGATTTACTTACAAGAAGTTTTATGGAAGTGTCTTATTCACTTTCGCTACCGGACAGGATTTCGCTGATGGCTATATGAAGCAATTGAATGCGCCTTTTGGTGGGGAGAAGGTTAATCCCTCCACCTATGCGCTGAATTCATGGAATAATCCAGGTGATAATGTTACAGTTTCAAAACTGACAACTGAAAATGTACGCTGGCCGAATACGACTGAGTTTTTACACAGAACAGATTATTTAAGGTTGAGAGATTTAACTATTGGGTATAATTCAGGGAATAAGGGTAAGAAACTCAAAAACGTAAATATCTATGTCAAGTTCACGAACATTTTAACCTTTACAAAAGCCCCAGATTTTTATTGGGATCCTGAATTTACAGGTGTGGTGCAAAGTCGATCTTCCAATAATTTGGGAGCCGGAGGAGCATTTAAGCAATCGCCTCAGGCACAATCAGTGCTATTTGGAATGACTATTGAAATTTAATAAGCGACGATGAAAAAGATTCTGGCAGTACTACTTACCTCATTCGTCTTAAGCTCATGTGGGGATGATTTTTTAGACAAAAACCCGACAATAGGTTTGTCATCTGATAAGCTTAATGACTTGGCATCAATGCAGGCATTGATTTATGGGGCATATTCCGATATTAGACCTTTTGTACATCAACCGGCACTCTATGGAGCTGCGATGATGAGAGATGTATTGAATAGAAATAGAGGGGAATACGATGCATTTTATGATCATCAGATTTCCACTAATATGACATCTTGGATGTACACTGCTGGGTATACCACATTGAGTTCTCTAAACTTCGTAGCAGTTTCTGATTTGGACGCAATGGAAGGGACTGATGCTGAGAGAAATTCAATTCTTGGCGACATGCATTTCTTAAGAGCCTTGGTATACTTCGAGCTCAATAATTATTTTAGCCTACCCTCAACAGGCTATTCAGTACCGTTGGTGCTTGAGCCACTTCAGATTGAAAGTAGGGTGGAAACTGCTACCAGTATGGAGGTAATGAGTCAAATAGAAATAGATATTGAATCTGCCAGAATTCGGTTTGAAAATGTGTCTGGGGAGGCTAATTACCTGGCCGCAACTGCTCTTGCTGCCCGAATCTATTTCTATCACGAAAAATATGATTTGGCTTATGAGCGAGCCAATGAGGTGATAGAAAGTGGTGCGTTTAATGTGGATCCTTCGGTGGAATTATCGTTTGTTCCACAAGGGAACTCCTCAGAGAATATTTTTTCCATAAAGTTCAGTGTAAGTGATGGTAGTGGGACTTCTCCAAGTGCCAGAATCTGGGAAGCCTATCAGTTCTCTTCGATCAATGGTTTCTTTAGTCTGAATCCAAATGGAACTATAGCTACACTGGTTTCGGATGAGAATGATGCCAGATACACTGCATTTTATACCGAAGAGGGTTCTCTTGTTTACGTCAATGGCAAATATGCTACTGACCTAATGGACTACAGATATATTCGTCTACCAGAGATGTATTTGACTAGGGCAGAATCGAATGTTATGAGCCAACAATCAGTGAGCCAACAAGATGTAGATGATATTAATATCTTACGTAATCGAGCTAATCCATCATCAATGTTGAGTTCAGTGCCCACAATTGAGGAAGCGTTGAACCTTATCTTCGAAGATAGGTCTAGAGAATTAGCATTTGAATTAGGGGATCGTTTTATCAATACTAAAAGGTTGAAAAAGGGTATTATTAGAATCGGTCAGGAAGGAGCTGGTTTTAAACCCTATGCTGAATATGCTGACTTGTTAGTCTTTCCTTTCCCTGAAATCGAAGTTGCTGTACACGGGCTAACAAGGGATCGATAAAATTAATATTAACAACAAATACAAAACTAGATGAGAAAACTATTTTTTGCTTTTTTGGCATTTTGTGTGATATCGGCATGCGATGAAGAGCCGACAAACGACTCTCTTTTGTTAGAAAAAACGATAGACCTTAGTGGGAATTGGAATATTTCTAATGTCTATCAAAACGGGGTAGAAATAACAGATTCATTTGATTTTTCAACATTCAAGCTAAGGTTGAATTATCAAAACGAGGCTCCATCTTCTTTTAGCATTACCTCGGAAGTAGAAACACCATTTGTCTCACCGGTAAATGCTGGTAATTGGACTTTCGATAATGCTGTGTATCCTTCCAAGATCTTCTTCGCCGATGGCGCTACGACCTATATAAGTGATTTTGCAGAACCATTATCCCCATCGGTAAATGATTCTTTTTCCATATTATTTAGTTTGGGCTGTGCAGAGAATGAGTATGTCTATCATTTATCAAAAAACTAATTGACGTGAGAAAGTTTAAAACAGGGTTTTCAAAACATACTATACTTCCATCTCTAGGACTGGTGATATTGGCGGTGGCACTCACGATGTGCTTTAATATTACGAGTGTAGATCAGCCAGAAAGTGCAATGGCGGGGGAGCAGATTACGATTACTATTCATGCCGAAATACTTGATGATCCAAATAGTGATGGGATAAGTGTCTCTGGGAGTGAATTTGTATTAGGCTTATTGGTTCCTAAGTCATGGAAAATAGATGGAAATACTTCCATTTCTATCTCTAGTACGCCTTTTAGTACAACACTTAGCTTAATGCCAAAAGGGGAGATAGAGACCAATGAGGGAATTCCATGGACTGACGCTTTGGAAAAGAGAGTAGGTTTTGGTGAAAATTATGGGGACGCAGAATGGGTCATGTTTAAAGCAACGGAAACTTACAATCCAAAACCTGAAGATTTACCGCTAATAGGAACTATTGAAATTGTGACAACAGTCGGACCAGAAAATATGATTGCTCAATTAGGGTATTTCATTGGAGATAATGAATATGGAATGTGGGATTTTAATAAAAATTTTTCCTTCTTTTTTACTGGTTGCATGGAGATTACAGATGGCGAAGGAGCAATTAAGAATCTATGTGGACCTGCACCAGAGGCAGGAACTGCGCAAGTTATACCTGCTTCATTTTCATGGGATGATATTCTAACCATAACTTTTGATGCGACCAAAGGGGAAAACGATGGACCAACTGACCTAGCCGGTGCATCTGAAGTCTTCTTGTGCGCCACAGCTCATTATGATGGTGGAAGCAAGGAGATTTGTAACGCTACAGAGAAAACAAAATTGAAATTAATAGGAGAGGATAAATGGACAATCGGTATTTGGCCATCGAATTATTTTTTACTCCCAGTTAATAAGGAAATCACTTCGATTACCTACAGTTTCCAAAACACATCTGGTACAATTGACGTCAATAATCCTATCGCGGGAGCTGACTTTGAATTGATAGCTGATTGTAACTAATACACAAATCAAATAATTTGAAACTATGAGGATTCTACTAGTATTGCTACTTCCTATTTCCCTATTCGCACAGGAGGCAACATTCACTAATCCAATTTTATCAGGGGGCTACCCTGATCCCTCGATTGTGAGGGTGGAGGAGGACTACTATATCGTTAATTCTTCTTTTGAGTATTTTCCTGGGTTGCCTATCCACAAAAGTAGTGATCTTATTAACTGGGAACTTATTGGCTATGGGCTTCATAGAACAGATCAATGTGACGGAGTAAATAATTTGGTGGATGTGCAAGGAAATGGAGGAATTCATGCCCCTACCATTCGGCACAAAGACGGTGTGTTTTATATCATTACAACAAACATCTATTCTCCTGAAAATGGGGATCCAACGCAATTCATCAACTTCATTATTACTGCTACCAATCCCGCTGGTCCATGGTCAGATCCTCACATCATTGATGGCGCACCAGGAATTGATCCAGATCTTTTTTTCGACGATGATGAAAAAGTATATTTCGTAGGTACCCATGACCTTGGAGATAAAAATGCCAATGGTATTGGGGAAATTTGGGTTCAGGAATTGGATCTAAATAATTGGAAATTAGTAGGTGAACGAACCAGTATTTGGGCAGGTGCTTGTGGCGGGTGTTGTGTGGAAGGACCTCATATGTATAAGCAGCATGGCATGTATTACATTATGGTGGCAGAAGGAGGTACAGCATACAATCATGCGGTAATGATTGCGGCAAGTGATAAAATCACCGGCCCTTTTGAGGCTAACCCGAGAAATCCAATCTTGACAACTAGGCATTTGTCTCACAATAATTGGGTTCACAGTACAGGGCATGCCGATATGGTTGAACTTCCAGATGGAAGATGGTATATGGTTGCTTTAGGTAAAAGAGGGGATATCAACCAAGGGTCGAACATGGGTCGTGAAACACATCTGATTCCTGTTGATTGGGAACCGGCGATAGCACGATGGGTCGAGGTTGAAGAGGGAAAGTGGGAGCCATTAGAATATCTATGGCCGGTGTGTGCACCTGAAACAGGCAAAATAGAGCGAAACAATCCGCTTCCATTTGAAGGGAAAAAGCAGTATCGAAATGATGCGTTTACAGACAATTTTGATCACTCAAACTTAGATCTTCAATGGAATTTTAGAAGGGTACCAAGACCAAAGACGTATTCTCTAGATGCGAGCAAAGGGTTTCTACGACTGTATGCTCAACCTACTATAATAAGTGAGCGAGAAAGAGCCTCCTTAATGGGTATTCGTCAACGAGAGACTGATTTTGAATATCAAGCAAGTATGATTTTTAAGCCAAAAAATGACAAGGAAGAAGCCGGTATAAGTTTGTTTCAGAAAGACGATAATTACATCAATTGGACCATCAAAAGAGTAAATGGAAAGCATGAGCTTCAATTGGTCGTAAATGAAAGAGAAAAGGAGTCTAGGTTAGTAATGACACAATCTCTACCTGATTACAATGGGAAAGTTATTTTTAAAGTAGTGTCAAAGAACGATGAGTATAACTATCAATACTCACTTGATGGAGGAAATAGTTTTATTGACTTTACTCAGGGATCCAGCGAACTAATTATATGTCATGTATATACAGGAGCATATATGGGTATCTACGCTTCAAGTAATGGCAATAAAACCAAATCTTATGCTGATTTTGATTGGGTGAAGTATCAAGGATTTCAGAGAAACTGAAAAAAGTTATATTTTCATAAAAATCACGGTTAACTAACTGATTATCAAGACTAAGTATAGTTCACTTCGAGCAAGTTTACAATACTCATATTCAAAATCGTAGCAACCTTTATGTTCAATTTTTTTGGTAATTGTTCTTTAGAAACCTTCAAAGCCAGAGAGTAATATTATAGAATCGCCCACTTAGTAATTATTAAGTGGGCGATTCTATAAACATATATCCCTTTGGACTACTTTAATATCTTAAAAACCCTCTTAAATAGCTATATGAGAGTGTTGTTTCTTTCTAGGTCAAGGATTTTGATGTTTTCTATTAGATCTCAGGAGTAAAATTTATTTTTTTCGAGTTAGCATTATTCATTTTAAGATGTTTGTATTGGCTTTCAAGGGCTCAAATCAAAATGAATTTATAGCTTCAAGATAGAAATAATTTGATGAGCATTCGTTTTGTTCCATTGCTACCTATCAAAAGGGGAGTCTGTTGCATATGCATAAATCAACATCCAAGCCTGAACTGGCTTTCAGAAAGTATTCAAATTTCTAATTATAAATGAGTGACATCCTAGAAAAATGAAAATAGCGTAGGAATAAACCTTCATTCAACGGACAAGCCATTTCTGAACTTTTCTCAAAAAGACGCCCAATTAATAGTCCATTTAGTTTGTTCAGGAGGGCATACGATCAACAAGACGAGTGTGACAGCTTCAAGCCTTGTGCTGAGGGCGGGTGTCTGTTAGCCTGATACTAGTAATTATAAATGATCCCATTCAATACCGGTGGTATCTCAATCCTCCATTGATTCTCTGAGGTCTTTTGGGTTTTCACTTCTTTTTTTTCTCCATTCACTTCAAACACTATTTTTTCCTTATCGCCAAGTGGTAAATAGACAATAGCTTTTTGATTAGTTGAGATAATTACACTTTCCTTTTTAAGCTCAAGACTAGCATTAATAAGCTTATAGTCACTTGCTTCGATTGAATATTCGCCTGAGGATATTTTTGTTCCATTACCGAGATACAAATAAGAAAAGTCATTGTCTTTCGACGAAATCACACCAAAATGCCCAGTAAAAAAATCATCTTCATTTTGATAAGCGTCCTTTGAAAAAGATTGAATAATTGTTTGTTTGCTCGATTTACTTTCCACTTTTAAAACACTTATTTCTCCATTTGAATCGCCTGAAACATGTGTGACAGCACTGTTCATTTCGCCTGTGTAAGATTCATAAACCACCATGAATGGATTTTTCCATGCATCTCCATTTTGGCGTACCACAGCAACAGGCGTTGGGAGTAGTTTGTATTCCGAAGGTGCAGTATAACTTTTTGGAGCCATTGCTGTGAAATATTCCCTGCTCGCCCCACCGGCGATATGCATATCCATAAAAATGGCGTCTTTACTTTCTACCTCCAATCGGAATTGAGCCTTAACATCATTCCCATAGATTTTTGTAGTCAGCTTGTTTTCGAAGAGCTTGTAGCCAGGACCGTAACCATCAACATGTTCAGATAATTCAGTAGTAGCAAAGACAGCAATCGGATTATCTTCTGTGTCAAATAGCTCTATGCTGTTTCCTAAATTGTGATACAAGTACTCATTCTTTTCTGTGTTGTCAGAATGAAAAATATCTACATAATATCCTGTATTCTCTGATGTTCGAATTAAAGCCAGCGTTCTTTTCTGATTCGTATCGGTGGAGGGTTCCAAATAAGTGACTGAGGTAAATGAACAATAGGGACTTACCGCAGTATCATCTGGAAGCGGTTCCATCACATTTAGTGCTGAGGTTCCCATTGGTTTGCTGCCACCACTCCCACGGAATGGCTTCAAAGGCCCAGACCTGCCACCTGCAATAACAGTGTTGTGTGCTGCAAAAAGAGCATAGTAATCTTTGTGGATTTGAGTATCATAATGCCCACCAATACCGGGATCGTTACCAAGGACAATACCTTGTCCATATAACTCCATCGCAATTCCATTACAGTGGTTATGGTTGTAGGTTGCACCTTGCACATAACACATCATACCATTTGTTTGGTCAATCCCATTTCGTTGGTAAAAACATTTGGCAAAATCCAATGTCCCTGTTCTCGGAAGTACAATTCTTGAATCATTACTTGCGGGTAATTCCCCAACATTATTGAGCAGCCCGAACCAACCGGAATCTTCTCTTTTGTATCCATCTCCAATCATTTGCTGTAAGGCAGTAACCAAGGTCGGCAAAATAGGGTCGTTGTATTTACTTGCCATGGCGATGGCAATTTCGAGATGCTTTGGATCCATTGTGCCTCTGTTAGTATCTCCAAAGGCCATTACTTTTTTATTTGGGAATAGATACCGCATCATCACATAGGATGATTTATAAAGAGGTGGAAATTCCGAAAATACTTCATAACCGTTTTTTTCTGCTGCAACGGACGCCTGAAGTATGTTCCCCACTGGAAAATTGTGGTAGCCGCCTGGTTCTTTCCAATGTCCATCGGGGGTAAGCCAACGTTCGCATGTAGTTTTTAGCGAAAGCCGGCCACAACTTCTATCAATTTTATCTTCATACATAAAGTAGTTTAGATATTTTCTCCGTTTTACTTCGTCAGAAATAGCTAGTGCGCTGTAGACATAGGTAGGACTTTGTGCTGCAAACCAGTTATTATTCCAAAAGCCTCGTTCAAGTTGTATTTGCGTTAATCTTTCAAAAACCGCATCAAACCTATCAAGCGGAGCATTGGTTTTTCTTAGATAGCCGCGTAGAAAATCAAAAGCAATGGGAAGTGGGGAGTAGGCCAGATCACCTAAAGATTGGACGGCAAAAAAACCATCTCTACAGGCCCCCTGATAAGGGTTTTGATGATAGGCCCCGTTTACCCACTGGACAATAATATCGCGAGCCAGTTGAGCGTATTTCTCATCACCGGTCAGCCAGTAGATTATCGCTGATTCTAAACAAATGGTATTAATAGTCCCATTAATATGACCTATAACCAATTTGGGGTCCGTCCAGTACCATTTTCCTGTAGGAGCTGTCGATTGCAAATGCATTTGGTAAAGTGTATCATAAACTGGGAATTCCTCAAGTTTAGGATTCCTGAAACGAAACCCTTCTGGATCGAGGGGGGGACGTTTATGTGTAGATCCTCTAACAGTAGGAACAGGCGCATTCCCTTCCATTTTTATTAATGCGGTCCCCTCACTATCGGTATAAAAATCTGTATAATGCTTCCCAGGAATCCTGTGCATCTGGTAGCGAGAAAGAATCCAATCGGGTTGTTCTGTATGCCTCTCGGCGATTGGTTCTATCTTTTTAAGCATATCGCCATATAACTTTTTGGCCCATTCCTGATTTTCAATTTTTGATAATACATTTTGTTTGTCGCCATTTGTGACCAAAATTCTGGGAAGATCATTTTGCGGAACTTCCGTTTTTTGAGCAATGGACGGAAGTGCCATGATCAAACAAAAAATTGTTAAAAAGAGGGGTAATCGTATCTTCATTTGCGTTAAGATTTAAATCGATTTTTGTTGTTTCCCTGATGGAAGGAACTACTACAAGCATTTTTCAAGGTAATCTCTAATCGTGTTACAGGTTCGAAATCACCTTTTGTATACCAGTAGCTCCTCTGGACAAACAGAGATTATAAACTGGCACAAAAAACTAATAATAGGATATTTAATATTCTCATTATGTTATTTGCTAAGCAACTCCTTTGACTTTTTGTAGTTAGTACCCAAGTGTCAAGGTGAAATGGATACCAATACTAACTGTCTTCGATTCATCAATCGCCTACTCTGTAAGCTAGAATACAGCAATGATCAGAAAATCTAAAAAAGGGGTAGAAAAGTGTAATTATGTACGATGAATTCGACTTATCCAAGACCATAGTAATTTGTAGACTGAATATGTTTTTTGCCATTTTGTAACCACACCTTGTAGTTCAACCTTCTTTAACGCGTAGACTATCTGGGGTTCATTTCTATTTCCAAATCAAAGAAAGGGTACAATAGATTAATCGCTAAGGGCTGACCACTTCTTGTGCACAATTGATTAAAAGCCCTTTTGATGTCTTCATCATCTAGGTATTGGTTAGCAGTCCAGATTAATTCTTTAAAACCCTCCATGCTACTTTCGATACCTCCGTACTGAGTATAAGACCATTCTTTTTCACCCAGCATATAGGGTATTAAGAATTTTATAGCTTGTTTGATCGAGCGCCCGTCCACCGATTCATAATTCCAAATATCTATGTCATAATGATCAGCCAGTATAGCGTTTTCCATGAGGTGAGATAAATTTTTAATGCTGTAATGCATTGATTTGGTTCGTTCTAGCTCCCAAGGTTGACTGCCATCTGGTTCTATTTGTCGGTTAATGCGTTTTATAATCATTGAATCAAGAATCATTGATGCAATGGAGTCCATACCTGCGAACCGAGAGAATTCAGCCACTTGACTATCATAGGATGAGCCATGGTTATTGTGCCACATGCGTTCATCACATCCTATTTGACTCGTCACCAACCAGTTGTTGTACGCTAGAAACCAATTTTTCAATCTGTTCGAGTCGGAGTTAGAAAAGGATTTTGAATTTTTCAGTAAGCCCACAGCCTCAACCACCTTTATCATGCATCCAGTTTCGATTATACCAATTCCTCTACCTTCTGTGATCCCAGGAATGGCTTGACCATATTCAAGATGTGGGTTCATTTTGGTGGCAGGATCAAAAAACCATGTTTGAAGCAGTTCATTTGCTTTTTGGGCATAAGGTTCGTGAGTTGTATAAAAATATGCCAGAGATAAACGGAATACTGCTTGCGACATTTTACCTATCGCGACACCATCGTAATTATCATATGCAGGATTTACCTTTCCATCATGTCGAACATAAGGAAGGCCATCTTTAGTATCTGGGTTAGGCCACCAATAGGGGCCAAGACTATAATAATCATGCATATTTTTACTTGGTGAAGCCATTGTTTTTTGCATGACAGAATAGGGCTTTACCTCTAGCAATTCATTGGCTTCTGATTTTAAGTCGTTTACCAATGTCACGAATGGCTCTTTTTTTAGCTGGTATAGCTTTTTTGCATAGAGTAAATCAGCTCGGTTATATAAGAACACATCAGGCTGTGCTTTCAAACCGGGTATGGATTCATCGAATTTGTTGTGAAGTTTTCTTGAAAGCATTTTCACAGAGGCAGCATGTGCTTTTTCGCTAACAACATTGTGGTTTTCTAAGGAATCGACCTGATGGTCATACAACTCAGAAGTAAGTCGTCGGCCTGTGGAAATATGAATCCATTCTGTATATCTGAATGCTTCTGTACGGATGCTAAAGCCTGTGATTGTTTTTTGTTCTACCGTTCGATTGCGTGGAAATATACTATAGGCAGCATCCTTGATTTGCTTTGATGGGTTTTCAAGTATTGGAACCAGACTCTCACCTTCAAGATGCTCGGGTTGGTCGATACCCACTAAATCGCAGAGGGTAGGGTACAAGTCCACCAACTCAGCAAACGAATGGGTTTGTTTATCTGAAGTTTTCATGTTTGGAACACTGATGATTAGAGGAACCTGCGCGTCGATTTCAAAATTTGTATGCTTGCTCCAAGCATGGTGGTCACCTAATTTGTAGCCATGATCTCCCCAAAGTACAATTATCGTATTTTCTTTTAGCCCATATTTTTCCAATGCGGCCATTACTCTTCCCAATTGAGCATCGGCATAACTGACACTTGCATAATAGCCTCTCCGCAATTGGAGCGCTAATTCATCTGAAACCTGATCAGTGCCTTTAGGAATACCAAAGTACGAGCGCATCTCGCCCCAATTTGTCAATGAATACGGTGTGATATTCGTTGGATATTCTGGTGCAGGACTTAGGGATATTTCTTCAACGGGATACATATCCCAGTATTTTTTTGGTGCACAAAAAGGTAAATGAGGTCTATGAAAACCCAATGCCATAAAAAATGGCTTGTCTTGCTTTTTCAACTTCTTTAGTTTAGAAATAGCATAATCGGTATTTGCTCCATCGATGTAATAGTTGTCGGGGACATCAGCCATTTCATATGCGGGACCCCTTTTTTTGTTTGGATTGAATTTCGCGTTGGCTTGTAGTTTCGATATTGCCTCGTCGCTCACATAACCATTTGGGCTATGTTGATTAGTCGGGTCAGACCATTTTTCACCAAATTGAGCAATGTGATCTGATTGATGGTGGTATGTTTTACCTATAGCCTCAATATTATAGCCATTATTTGCAAAATGCTTATTTATGGTCAGTACGTCCGGGGCTAAATCCACTAAGGCATCACAGGTATACAATTTCTTGTTTTCAGGTCTGATTCCTGTGAGTATACTTGCCCGAGAGGCCATACAAATGGCTTGCTGACAATAGGCTCTTTTGAACGCTAAACCTTCATTGGCCAATTGGTCTATGTTGGGCGTTTTCATGGCGCTTTTACCATAACAGTTCAATTCGGCTCTCAGGTCATCTACAGAAATGAAAAGCACGTTCATCTTAGGCTTTTCTAAGGTTGCCTGAGAGAAGACACAAAATGTATTTAAAAGTAGTACTAGGATTAAAATCGAGAACCTCAGAGTTGATGATAACTTCATTTGATGTTTTTTAATATTGGTTCCTTAGTGAGGTATCCGAGTGATTGCAAAAAAAAATATCAGCGGCGAATACCGGTTGCTGATAATTCCCTTAATTTTTATAGTTGAAGAATCCATCTGTTCAGGATGGTATACTTCTAAAAACAGCGCCGAGGAATCCATATGTTTGTATAAAAAATGGTCCTGAGCAAAAGAAATCCCACGACTAAAGAGCACGATGGTCAATCTTATGATATGCTTATGAAGGAGGCTGCTTTTTGCTTTATTTTTCAATAAAAAACGAATAGTTGGATGATTTTTGTGTGTCACTAGAATTTTCGCTTAACGTTGATTTAATAAGGTTTACACTTAGTTAAGTAATTAAAATAAAGCCTGTTAGCATTGAACTACAGGCTTTATTTTTTGACTAATTATTTATAAATGACCATCGAAATAGCCATCAATGCTCGGCAATGATCATTTTGCCTTCTTTGATAAATTCATCGCTACTGATTCTGTATATAAAAAGGCCTTTATTTAAATTCAGATCCAATTCAACGAGATGGTTCCCCTTGCCTAGTTCTCTTTGAACATTTTTGACTAATCTGCCATCAATATCGTAAACAACAATATTTACAGTATTAGCTGTTGCTAAATGGAATTCAAAATAGGCTTTGTTGTTATTGACAGGATTTGGATATTGACGAAACGAATAATCCATCTTTACCTCTTCAGTGATGTTAGGGCGCGCTAAAGCAACTCGGGATCCTGATGAAGTTGTGTAAACAAGCTCTGGTCGGTGATCAGCATTAGAAGATTCAGAACTATGGTATCCGATAAAATGATTATTTGATGTCTCTGAAAGATTCACACTCAATATCCCATCCCCACTTAGCTCAGTTTGCGCTTGAGCAAGCACATCAAACTCCAACCAATTGCCAATTGAAGGCACGGTTTCACTTGAAAGTAAGCTACCAATCGCTGGCTTGTTATTCCATGTGATGCTTCCTTCTGACCAACTATCATTTGATACATTACTTATCGCATGCGTAATTGCTCCCGGATCATCATTCGCAACCATTAACCTTATTTTGGCAGATGTTAACGTACCGGTAATACCACTTAGATCAAATTTTAAATAACTTTCACGTACGTAACTTGAATTGCCATTATACTTCACAACTATTTGATTGTTGCTTCCATAGTTATTATTAGCTGCAGTTCCTCCTTGAACGTAAGCATCTTCTGAAACTCCTAAAGAGATTGGAGGTGGGGCTAACTCATAGATCAACTGCGGTCGATCATCAGCAGAAGCTTCAGAACTATGGTATCCTATATAATGATTCAGTGATGTTTCCGAAAGGTTCAAACTCAAGACTCCATCCCCACTTAGCTCAGTTTGCGCTTGGGCAAGCACATCAAACTCCAACCAATCGCCTATTAAAGGAACAGTATTCTCTGATAATAAGCTACCAACGGCTGGCTTGTTGTTCCATGTGATACTTACTTCTGACCAACTATCATTTGAGACGAAACTTATTGCATGCGTAATTACTCCGGTATCATCATTGTTAACCTTCAACCTGACTTTGGCTGACAGCAACGTACCAGAGAGACTACTTAGATCAAATTTTAAATAGCTCTCACGTACCAAATTAGGATCGGCATTTTTAATGACGAGTTGATTGCTGGTTCCATAGTTATTGTCTGCAGCAGTTCCGTCCTGCACGTAAGCATCTTCGGAAATCCCTAAATAGCTTGAAGGTGGCGATAATTCATATGTTAACCTTGGGTGATTATCAGCAGAAGTTGCATTTAGAGAATGATAGCCCACAAAATGATTGATTCCAGACTCAGAAAGCTGTACGCTTATCGTACCATCTCCTGCTCGTGCTGCATTTACTTCATCTGTTACATCAAATTCAATCCATTCGCCTATATTAGGAACCGTCTGAGTGGATATAAGACTGCCTGCAGACGGCTTATTATTCCAAGTAATCCCCGTCTCTGTCCAGCTATCATCATTTCTCGTATAAAGGCTGTGTGATGCGCCTGAGTCATCATTTTGTACTTTGATCTTGATTTTGGCTATCGATACTTGTCCAGAGATTGTACTCAAATCAAACTTCAAGAAGCTCATTCTGTCATTATCTGCTGACCCAGAATTTTCTTTAACCACCAGAGTCGTGGCTGTTCCATAATTCGAGTTGGCGTTTGCGCCACCCCGAACGAAAGCATCTTCAATGGCCAAAAGTATTGTGCTTGCAGTATCCGTTGGAATTTGAAGTGGTCCCTCACCCGCCCAATTGGCAAGCATAGTGTGGATATTACCAGTGAGCTGTTCAGGAATGGTAATGTTACTTACTGCGGATGTGCCTAGACGATCTTCTAGCTGTTGCAAATACAAACTTCTTGGGGTTACGGGGTTATTCCAGTGCTCCCAAAAACCACTACCTACTTTTGTAGATCCAGTGCCTCCAATTCCCCAGTTTTGACCACCTTTCGGACTACTCACTTCCATGGAACTTTGATTGGCTATTGAATTCCAGAGCATAACCGATGAACCCACCCAGCCGTGTCCTGACCCACTAGACCCCCGATTTCTTACATTTATATCTCCACCATTAATGTTATCAAAGAGCAAACCTGTTGACCACCTATGATGTGGTCCAATATCATTACTTGTATTCGTAGCATAGCAATCCAAAAACACATTGGGGCCGGTCACTCGAGATCCTGTTACATAATCATGTCTGCCTCCTCTTGTGTAGCATCTTTGAAGTAGGTTTCCCAGACCATCACTTATATTAAACGAGTATCTTCTTCCACCTGTAACTATAGATTTATGGTCAATAGAGGCACAGTCTTGTATCGTATTAAAATTGGATTCATTCTCTATTGATACTGTTCCATAACCCATGTATTGCCCGGTTACATTTTTCACCCATGAATTGACAACTCTCTTGAGCTTAATAAGAATCCATGCATGATTTTCGTCTGTACTGGATGTATAGTACGATTCAATTCTCAAGTTTTCAACACCACAATTATTAATCCGTCCGGGTATAGAAGCCTTCGAAACAGTCCCACCACCATATTGGGATTCCATCACATCTACTACAGGTAGGTTGATTGTGAGTGTGTTACCTGAAATAGCTGTGATGACACGTTCGTGATTGATACTATAGGAACTATAAGTCCAACCATATTGCCCAACGCCTAGGTCATCAATCCAATACTGATTGGGTGTACGTGTAACGGAGATAGTATCTCCAACAGTATAGCCGGAAGCACTGGCAATATCGAAGCTGTAGGCTCCCACAGGAACATAAGAGGAAGTAATCGTTTGTGTGGTGTTACTGTCTTTAATTATTCCGGAACCTGACCCTTGCATGCTTAAAAAGTCATGTTGGGTAGTCTGATTTGCGTGAATCACGGTTCCATTGGCGCCTTGCCCTTCACCTCTGATTACCACGCCACTAGCCTCTATCGTCAAGATACCATCAACTTCGTAGGATCCAGCAGTTAAAAGCACTGCTCCACGAAACCCATTTGCATCCAAGGACATAGATTCTACTAAGTCAATTGCATCCTGAATGGATTGCCTGTCATCACCAGCCACAGGTGAGATCGTCAATGCTACTGGTACATTTGGGAGGGCTATTCCTCCCGCTTTGTAACCAGCATGAGAGAAATCTGGAATTGTGTTTATAGAGTTGGTTTGTCCATTCATAGCGAATGGAGTATAAATCAGTGAATCGTTATCCATATAAACGAGACTGCTACTCGTTTGAGCACGACTATGCTCTACACCGAACGAGAATAAAATGAATAGTAGAAGTAATACTTTAAGGGGTTGCTTATTTGTCATCATAGTAAGTAGGGTTCATTACATATTAAATTAAAGGGAGTTATTTTTCTAATAGGAAAAATCCAGATAATGTGTTGAATAATCTAAAATAGGCTAGAGAAGGCTGTAGTTGGGCGGATAATTGCCAATGCTTTTCAAAGGCAAAAAGGGATTTTTTCCATTTCAATGCCCTTGTTTGGACTACTCTCTACCTAATTTAGATTTTTAGAATCCCTAGCTCGCCTTTCTTTGATATATGAAATTTATGACATTGCTTACTATAGGTTTGTCCATTTCCATGTTCAGTGTTTTCGGTCAAGAAAAGCCAAATGTACTTTTCATAGCCATTGATGATTTGAATGATTATGTGAACAGCATGAATGGGTCGTTAAAGATTCCTACGCCAAACATTGATCGATTGGTTGCAAAGGGGACAATATTTACAAATGCACATTGTCAGGCACCAATATGCGGTCCATCAAGAGCCAGTGTAATGACTGGCCTTTATCCTTCCACAACGGGTAATTATTTGCAACTAAGCGACTTGAACATTAAGAGGGGAAATGACGCAGCAGAAAGTGCCGTTTTTATGCCTGACTATTTTGAAGAGCAAGGTTATAAAACAATGGCTGTTGGAAAGATTTATCATAATGGTGATGCCGCCAATACTTTTGATGAATATGGCGGGAAATTTTCTTGGTATGGACCAAGGCCAAACGAAAGAATCCATTATGACCCATCAAAAATGAATCATAAAGTTGGTAATACTTCTACCGACTGGGGTGCTTATCCTGAGCATGATAGTTTGATGACAGACTTTCAAAGTGCAGCTTGGGCAGAGCGTAAACTTCGTGAGAACCATGATCAACCATTCTTCTTGGCTGTTGGCTTTATAAGACCACATGTTCCTTGGTATGTTCCTCAGAAGTGGTATGACATGTTTCCTTTAGATAGTATAAAAACACCTCCTTACAAGAAAAATGATTTTGATGATATTCCTCCTTTTGCCAGAAAGGTAGCAGATGCGCCTATGATGCCAACCACTGAAGAACTGCTAAAGTCTGGCGAATGGAGAAATGTGCTACAAGCGTACATGGCATGTGTCGCATTTGCTGATGCTCAGGTTGGAAAAGTGCTCGATGCGCTTGAACGTTCACAATATGAGGATAACACGATAGTTGTTTTATGGGCAGACCATGGTTATCACTTAGGGGAGAAAAATAGATTTGCTAAACAGGCTCTTTGGGAACGAGATACCAGGACTTTATTGGTTTTCAAAGAGATAAACGGGAAAGAAGGGCAAACTTGCTCTGCTCCAGTTCAACTCTTGGATATTTACCCTACGCTGCTAGACATGTGCAAACTACCACCTTCAGAATCACTAGAAGGGCATTCTCTGATGAGCTTAATACAAAACCCTAGGAAAAATTGGGAATATCCTTCGCTATCATTCTACGGGGAAGGCAACATAGCCATTCGCGACGAACGATTTAGATTAATTCAGTATGAAGACGGCTCTCTTGAATTGTATGACATGAAAAATGATCCCAATGAATGGAATAACTTAGCAAATGATGATAAGTATAAAAGGAAAGTACGTGGTTTGAGAAAATTCATTTCTAGTGGTTGGGCGCCATTATCAGCATATTCCAAATATGAGTTTAACGAATATTTTATTGAAAAGTCAAGCGCTAATGAGCGCCTGATTAAAGAATAAACATTGGAGTACACATTTACAATGATTTCAGATCACGCGGTGCGCGCGCTGGAGGTTTGGGTGAAGATTGAAGTTTAAAAAAGCAATTATATGAAATTACACAAAGCAGTTTTGTTGATATTATTTTTTGGTATTTCTACTATTTCGATCGCTCAGGAATGGGAGTCGTTGTTTGATGGGAAAAGCATTAAAGGATGGGAAAGGCAAGGAGGTACGGCTGATTTTAAAGTCGAGAATGGAGTGATTGTCGGTACCGCCAAGTTAGGTACGCCAAATACATTTCTATGCACGAAAAAGTCCTATTCAGATTTCATTCTTGAGTTGGACGTGTTGTTGCCAAACATCATGAATTCCGGCATTCAGTTTAGGAGTAATCTTAAAGAGAATGGAACGAGAGTATTTGGCTATCAGTGCGAAATAGATCCTACTGAAAGAAAATGGAGTGGAGGAATTTTCGATGAAAAACGCAGAGGTTGGCTTTATCCTTTATCTAGAAACGAAAAGGCGAAGGCTGCTTTTGGTTTAGCCCAATGGAACAAAGTGAGAATTGAATGTTTGGGCAATGAAATCAACACCTATATCAATGGTGTTCATGCTGGCAGACTCGTTGATGATATGACTGCAGCAGGCTTCATAGGATTGCAAGTTCACGCAATTAAGGACGCTGCTCAAGAGGGTTTTAATGCCCAGTGGAAAAATATCAGGATTTTGACCAAAGATGTGGCTGCTTATACAAGTAGTCCGGACCCTCAGGTTCAGCAAATTAGCTTTCTGAAAAACACCCTCACTCCATGGGAAAAAGATCATGGATTTAGATTGCTTTGGGATGGAAAAACTTCTGCGGGTTGGAGAGGAGCCAAATTGGATGCGTTTCCCGAATCTGGATGGGAAATGAAGGATGGAGAGCTTACCATACTTGCAACCGATGGAGGTGAAGCTACTGGCCCAGGGGATATTGTTACGACGAAGATGTACAGTGATTTTGAATTAGAACTGAGATTTAAAATCACCAAAGGAGCCAATAGCGGCATCAAATATTTTGTAGACCCATCATTGAATAAAGGGGCAGGTTCAGCTATCGGCTGTGAGTTTCAAATATTAGATGACAAAAACCACCCAGATGCAAAGATGGGTGCAGTTGGGAACCGCACTATGGGTTCGCTCTATGACTTGATTACAGCGAAAAATTTGCTGGAGTCTGGTTCATCAAAACGAGTGAATGGCCTTGGTCAGTGGAATACTGCTCGGATCGTATCTAAAGATGGGAAAGTTGAGCACTGGTTGAATAACGAGAAAGTAATAGAATATGACCGTAATTCACAAATGTTTGAAGCATTGGTGAACTACAGCAAATATCAAAAATGGGAACAATTTGGCCGTTGGCCTGAAGGCACTATTCTCCTTCAAGATCACGGGGATGAAGTTTCCTTTCATAGTATTAAGATTAGAGAATTATAAATATTGATTATGTCGTCAAGAAGAGAATTTATCAAAGCGGGGGCCTTGGCTACCGTTGGAGTAGCCTCTACGCTCTCCATGCCAGCAAGTAGTTACGCAAATATTCTTGGGGCGAATGATCGTTTGAATATAGCTTTCATTGGACTGGGACGAAGAGTGCCTGCTTACTATCCCATTTTGAAACCTGAATTCAACATCAAGTTGCGCTATTTATGTGATGTAAAGAAGAGTCAGATTATCAATACTGCAGAAAAGTTAAAGTCGGTGATTGATTATAGTCCAAAACAAACCGATGACATCAGGAAGGTATTGGAAGACAAACAAGTAGATGCCGTATTTAATGCAACGCCAGATCATTGGCATGCACCTGGAACAATTATGGCCCTAGATGCAGGCAAGCATGTGTACGTGGAGAAACCATGTGCGCATAATCCCAAGGAAGCGGAGATAATGGTAGCTAGACAAAAAAGCACTGGAAAGATGGTGCAAATGGGTAATCAGCAGCGCTCCTCGGGTCACACCAGAGAGATTATAAAAGATATTCATGAAGGGATTATAGGCAAGGCTTACAAGGCTGTTGCCTTTTATTCCAATAAAAGAGGGGAGGTGCCAAAACAGATAAAACAAGCACCTCCGGCTGATCTTAACTGGGACTTATTTCAAGGGCCGGCACCTAGGCAAGAGTATTATCATAATATTTGGGATTACAATTGGCACTGGTATGGATGGAAATGGGGAACTGCCGAAACGGGTAACAATGCCATTCATGAATTGGATATCGGTAGATGGGCATTGAATGTAGACTATCCTAATCATGTGATAACAGATGCAAACAAGCAGCATTTTCTGGAAGACGGGTGGGAGATGTATGATACCATGTACGCCACCTTCCAATATGATAATCAAAAAAGTATCGTTTGGGATGGGAAAAGCAGAAATGACTTCTCCACCTACGGATCTGGACGTGGAACGATCATCTATGGTACAGAGGGAAGTGTGTATGTGGATCGGTCTGAATACAAATTATATGATCGTAGTGGAAAGCTCCTTAGGCAAAGTGCTAAGACAGATGAAAGTGGAACAGCGCTCGGTGGAGGTGGAGATACTTCAACAGCACACATTCAAAACTTTTTGGAAACCATACGTGGAAGTGATCAACTGAATGCGCCAATAGATGATGGAGCCATCAGTAACCATTTGGCACTTTTGGCTAATATTTCGTTTAGGATAGGCGCTTCATTTGATGTAGATGATATCACAGGAAGAGCTTACAATAGAGAGGCCATGGAATTATGGAGTAGAGACTATGAGCCAGGATGGGAGGTAAAATAGCGCTAGAAGGACGTAGAAGATTTATTAAAATTGGCACACTGGGTGCAGCTGGTCTTACGTTTCCTTTTTCCAAATCACTTGCCATGATTGGTGAGAAGGAGGCGCTGAATATTGGGGTGATCGGGACCGGTGATCGGGGAATGGGGATGATACATTTGATGAATGAAATCCCGTTTCTTAAAGTGATCGGATGCTCAGATATTATACCCTTTAGATTGGAAAAGGCCATTGAACTTTCGGGAGCGAAAGGCTATGAAGATTATCGAGCGCTTTTGGATAACAAAAAGATTGATGCGGTAATCATTGCCACACCATTTGGCATGCACGGCACAATGGCCGTTGATGCGCTACAGGCAGGTAAGCACGTATATTGCGAAAAAACCATGACCCGCGGCATGGAGGACATTCAGACGGTGCTGGATACGCACAAGAATTCAGGTTTGGTATTTCAAACGGGGCATCAATACAACAGTTCCGAACTATATCAAAAGATACATAACATCATTGAAAGTGGATATTTAGGAGGAATTACTGCTTTCGAATGTCAATGGAATCGCAATGGTGATTGGAGAAGAAAAGTTCCTGACCCGAAGTGGGAGCGAATGATTAATTGGCGCATGTATAGGGAGTATTCGGGCGGCTTGGTGGCTGAGTTATGCGCTCATCAAATCGACTTTATTGGGCGAGTTATTGGTGAAAATCCAGAAAAGATCTCCGGTTTTGGAGGAATTGATCACTGGAAAGATGGTAGAGAAACTTTTGATAACATCCACATGCTTTTTAAATATCCGAGTGGTGTTGATGCGAGTTTTACCAGTACGACGACCAACGGATTTGAAGGCTATCAGATAAAAGTGCTGGGTGAAAAAGGCACGATTGTGATGGGCGCCAACGAAGCGAAGATCTATTTGGAAAGAAATCAATTGAAAGAGTACGGTATAGTAGACGGAGTATCAGGCGCAACCAAAATGGCATGGGAGCAGGGAATAGGCGCGGATATAACGGCTTCATCAGAGGATATAACGGCTCAGGCGCTTGTTCAATTTTACCATTCAGTGATTGACGGTAAGCCAGTATATGCAGACATCAAATCTGGAGCGCTTACTTCCCAGTGTGTGCAGATGTCTTTGGATGCACTGGATAACGAAAAGGTGGTTTCTTGGGAAGATTATCCTAAGCTAGATTTCTTTTGACTCAAATAGTAGGTTGGAAATTATCGTGAATTCAGTGGGAGATATTAGCGCCAAACTAAAATAGGTCCAAATAGGAAGAATGTAATTTCAATAAGATAAAAAATTTGATTCCCAAGTTGTAGGTACTATTCCCTGTTGTTTGCATCGAATAAAATGCAATCATCCGACTTTATACCTCGTGCCTACTCCGAGGTTATTGATTATTTGTAATATTCTAACTATCGTAAAACTGCGATTTTGCTCTGATAGGAATCTCACGATTTTAAACAAAGGTTCACGCAACACATAATGCTTTTAAAGACACAGCAAATACTTTCATTGCTACTCATGAGCGTATTACTATTGGCAACTTTAAAATTGTCAGCGCAAAAGAACAAGGTAAACAAGGGTATAGCAGACCCAGTTGATTTTTTAATGGACGATTTGATAAGTCAAAAAAGCCATAATGCTGCTATTCTCGGAAACCCTAAAATTATAGATTCTCCTTATGGAGATGCTGTTTTATTTAATGGTATTGACGATGGGATATTTTTAGATTTTACGCCATTGCTTCACCTACAAGATTTTACGGTAGAAGTAATTATGCGACCGGATACCAATGGATTGGCAGAACAGCGATTTCTTCATCTTGGCGAAATGGTTGGTGATAGAATTATGCTGGAAACAAGACTAACAAATGATGGCTTTTGGTATGTTGACGGTTTATTAGCGTCTGGTGGTTTTAGAGTGATTTTTATTGATCCGAAGAAACTTCACCCACTAAATGAGTGGTATAATGTAGCCATGGTGAATAAAAATGGAAAGGTAGAATTATTCATTAATGGGAAATCTGAATTTAAGGGGGAACTTTCCTTTTCTCCTTTCAAAAAGGGAAAATCCTCCATTGGTGTTAGACAAAACAAAGTTTTTTGGTACAAAGGGGCGATCTACAAAATGAGAATTACCCCTAGGGCGCTAAAACCTTCGGGTTTGTTGCCGCTAAAAAACCAATAAACAGACTTCATCAAAACATCAAATAGCATCACTGCAATTTTTATTTTTTAACTAAGGACTTGCGGTCGTGCTATCAAAACCAATAAGGAAACCCACTAAACCTAACCTACTTTCATAAACCTCCTCTAATGTCTAATATAGCTTTATTGATTGGACCATAACCCTAATCCTTTTATTCGGATCACTGAGTAATTGACGCCTACGTTGGAGTGTAAAATAATACCATTTTATCCTGACCTTACCGTCGTTAGAGGTAGTGAAGTTATTGCTACGCGTGCATCATCTGACCAGTTCAATTAGTTTTCAGTTCAAACTGATGGTTATTCTCTCTGTATTTGAGCGAGACGTTTACGTTCTGCTTGCCTATGGTCATTTTTAACGAATTGGCTATTGCCAGCGCTTCATTTCCATCTTTTACGGGGACAATAAGTGTAGCCACTTTTACAGTTTTTTTGTCTGACGTTACCTCCACATCGAAGTAGCGTAACCACTCAAAGGATTTTTTCCCATGAATAGGTTGATAGGCATGCTGCCCCGCATTTATTTCAACAGTATGATCTGCAATAGGGATTAATGCCATAGTTCCTTCCTTGCCCTCCATTATGACATATTTGTCATGTATTTTGGTATTGGCACCACTATGAAATCTCACTTCCACTTTAGCGTTTGGTTTAGTAGCTGTTACTTCATCCAGCACCAGGGTAATGTTTGGCTTTTCCAAGGTGATGTGCCTGCGCCAAAGCGCGAGTTCTTTTTTGGGGTAAGCATTGGTTGGGTCCATCAATACATAATCTTGCTTCTCTGAAGTCTGGAAATCCAATACTTTACCTCCAATGTCAAAGTTAAAAGGCTGATCCTTCAGTTTGCCGGAAATCTGTTGCTCTCCATTTACTAGGACTGTATTGTGTCCTCCACTTGCAGATTGAGGATATGACCACCTGAGTTCATCAAAATATTCTTCGTCGTAATAGGGCTTGCCAGAATCTTTTAGGAAATCTTCGCCTTTCCAGAATAGAGTGAAATGTCCAATATCAAGATGTCCATGATGTGGATCGTCATTTTTTCCTGCTTTTCCTGCTATGGTGACTTTTTTAGGATCAGTAAAATCACTTCTCATCACCCACCAGTCAATCGTTCTAAAGTGTCTCGACGGATCTTTTGGCAGCTTAGGGTCTACCGTTGGTCTCGAAAAAATCAAATCCATATAATGATTTCCCGATCCCAAAATTTCTTTACGATACCATGCCCCCTCAGCACTCTTTGTTTCACTTACCAACAAATTGAAGAAATCGGTTCCTCCAATTCGTTTGTCTCCCGAATCTCCAAAGTTGATGGCTCTATTTGGTGGAACAAATAGATAGATGGGAAATGAAACGGGATTGGCTTTCACTTTTTCATTTTCGAAAAGGTTGAATCTCTTATCAGTCACCTTGTTTAGTGCATATGCAAATAGTATTGACTTGTCCATGCCATATTTCCAATAACCACCGCCTTCTTGCCAACCGCCATCTACTCCTAGTTCGTTCATCATCCGGCTGATTCTGTTATATGATTCTGCTATAACATCTGATAATTGAGGGTAATCTTTAATAAGCGACAGTGCGACCATACCAATGCCGCTATTACATACTCCTGTCCAGTTGCAACGATAGGAGGTAGCCCACCAATGAAAATCATAGTCTCCACGAACAGGTGTTATTACTTTTTCCAATAAAGCTCCTTTAATTCGATCGCGCTGAGCTTTGTTCAACGCATCGTATGTCCAGTCATACACAAATGCCACAGACCGCCCTTTATTTGCACTACCAATATCTACATTGAAATTAACCTGATCTTCTGGAACATTCCAAGGCCAAACTCGATTGTAAATAATGTCAAATTCATGTGCCTGAATGATCCATACTGGCATCTTGCATACCACTTCTATAAACTCATAGGATTTTAAAGCATATTTTTTTTCACCTGTTACTTGGTACACAAAGGCTAGTTTTTCTGCATTGCTGGTATACAAGCTAAGCTTTCGCCCATATTCATTTTCTAGATCAGCCTCCGTCCATCCAGCCCTGACGTTTGTAGTCCTTGCTGGAATCGTAGGATCAACTGGTTGATATAGTAGCATATTAGCTTCGGCGAGCAACCGATCCATAATGGTCTGGCTCTCCGGATCGTTCTCGATTCGATCAAGGATATAAGGCTTATCTTTTTTATTAAACAGAAGATAAGGATGCTCAAGGTTTTTTTGAGTGATTATGTTTTGAACATCTTCTTTGGTAATATCCTGACTTTGAGCCTGTAGGCAACCAAAAATAATCAGACATGCAAAGAGATAGGGCTTCATGATTTAGCTAAAAATTCCTCTCTAATAGGACTGAAGCTATCCACCAATCGGACATGTGGCGTCAAAATTTTAACGGTATGTTTTTTTCCTGAAGGAGCAGCAAACATATCACCCGCTTTTAGGTGCTGATCTTCCTCATCTTCACAATAGAAAATAATTTCTCCAGCAGCTACATAGGAGGTTTGTACGTGAGGATGGGAATGCGGCGGTTCTGGTTTTTCCCATGGCCCATCCGTAAAGTCGAGGACCACAGTCATTAAGTCTCCTGTATATATGATTTTTCTTTCCAACCCTTCTCGTACTATTTCAGGTTGCGTTTCATTGAATTTTAATACTGGCATGAGTTTCGGAGTTTTGTGTGGTCACTTAATTAACATACTATTTATCAAATGTCAATTTTCGAAGATTAGCTTCCAGAAAATAGTAATCAGCATAGACAATGGGTACATCGACTTCAGAGTCCATCGGTTTACTTCCCACGCTATGCAGTAAAATAAAATTGTTATTTTGACCAATAATCGCTCGGTATGCGGGCGAAGAAAGACTTTCTAATATTTTATTCGCAGCATGAAGGTATCGATCCTTTTTTTCCCCGGCATAAGAGCTGAGCTCATATAGCGCTGAGCTTATAACTGCCGCCGCAGAAGCATCTCTTGGCTCATTGGGAATTCCTGGGGCATTAAAATCCCAGTATGGCACCATATTCTTAGGCATGTTAGGATGGTTGAGGATATATTCGGCAATCTTAGTGGCTTGGTTAAGAAATCGTTCGTCTCCTGTTTCCCGATACATCAAAGTATATCCATATAATCCCCAAGCCTGACCTCTAGACCATGCTGACTCATGAGCGTAACCTTGATGGGTATGTTTGTCTAGTACATTCCCTGTTAATGTGTCGTAGTTAACCACATGATAAGAGCTATTATCTTCTCTGAAATGGTTTTTCATCGTGGTTTCGGCATGTGATACGGCTATGTCGTAGAACGTGGAATCGCCACTCGCTTTTGTAGCCCAGAATAGCAGTTCAAGGTTCATCATATTATCTATGATGACAGGGAATTGCCATTTGTCCGAATTGTGATCCCATGATCGGATACATCCTAGCTTTGGGTTAAATCGTGTAATTAGTGTTTTTGCACTTTGAAGTAGAATTTCCTTGAATGCAGGATCTCCGGTGAGTCTAAGTCCATTTCCGTAACTGCAATACATTTTGAAACCCATGTCATGAGTTTGTCCATTGTATTGCTGATCTTCAATATTACTGGTGAACTGAGTTGCAGCTTTTTTCCATTTATCTTCCTTGGTATATTCATAGAGGTACCAGAGGTTTCCTGGGAAAAATCCACTGGTCCAGCTTTTCGATTTTACCAATCGGAGGCTCCCGTCGGGTTCCGTGTTTCGAGGATTTAATTTAGAATCTCCAAGAGCTTCTAATGCCAGTGACAACTGCTCCGAGGCAAATTGAAAATTCTCAGTCACAGGATCCTGAGTTACTAGTTTGTTCTGAGAAGGCGCGCTACAGGCAGCCATAAAAACGAGGAGAATTAGCGGTTTTATATTATTCATAGTTACTGACAAATTGTGAGTCTGTTTTGAGGTGACTTCTTATGTTTTTATTTGTACCTGTTTGTAATCCATAGACAGACAGTCGATTGATAGGGTGCATCAGATCAGCTTCGATTCCAATTAGTTATCTTCTTTGTTCCTTTCAGCCGTTTTCCAATCATCCGTTCTGAAGCTAGAAGCGGGCAATAGGTTTGTGTCGAAAAGGCTCCCCATCGTCCAATTGCTCCAACCGTACCTTACTGCAACAGGTCGGGATACCGATGCACTTTTTACTAGCAAAGTAGTGCCTCTATCTAAAAGGATAGCTTCAGCAGGATAGAAAATTTTATCTTCTCCTGCTATTTCAAAATTCTGAAGTCCATTTGGGGAGTAGAGACCATTTTCAGCAAAGCTGAATTCCACAATGACTGAATCATTTTTCACTTCATGAGACTTATAAATGGGTCCTGTACAGTCAATCATCGGATAGCCGTAGGTTTTATTCAGTGCATTGTAGAACAAACGATCACCAACTTCTTTTTTCTTAGGAGGGTGAATGTTGAGTTCTTCTCCCAAGTCCATCGTGACAACCATACCTGAATTTGGGGTACTTCCTAAAGCTGTAAGCTGCGCCTCTCTCAAAAAGGCAGTGTTAGCAGGTGACGAGAAGGCCTCCTGATTTCTGTAGTTATATGGAGCGATTTGGACGTAATAAAATGGAAAATCTCCCAAATCCCATCGAGTTCTCCAATCCTTTACCATCGCAGGGAATAGCTTGCTGTAGCGTTCAGGCTCATTGCGGTTAGATTCTCCTTGGTACCAAATAGCCCCTTGGATGGTGTAATTAAACAAGGGGTTTATCATTGCATTGAAAAGCATTGTAGGGGTTTTTCGAGCATCTCGTGGTTCCTTGAGTTGAATGCTTTCAAGATCAAAATCTTCGTATTCACTAATAACCTCTTCGCTCATCCAGGCTTGTATACCACTTCCTCCCCAAGAAGTGTGAATTAGTCCTACAGGCACATCTAGCACTTTCTGCAGCTGGCTTCCAAAGAAATAGGCCACTGCACTGAAACCTGCTACTGCATTTGGATTGGACGCTTCCCATGATTGTACTTTATCCAACGTCTCTTCTGGTATTTTAGAGCCAGCTCTTTCAACGGTAAATAACCGTAGGTTGGGATTATTCGAATGTGAGATTGTTTCTAATGCTTTAAAAGTCGGTTCTCCCTTTCCACCAATAAAGCTTCTTTCCATATTAGATTGGCCAGAGCAGATCCAAACTTCACCAAACAAGACATCTTCAAGTATTAGCTGCGATGTGCGGTCCTTGATTTCTATGGTCTGTGGTTCTTTGCTATTTGTGGTGGGTATTTCAACGAGCCATTTCCCATTCTTTTCAATTTTTGTAACAATCGGTTCTTCTAGCCAAGAAGCGGTTATGGATATTTGGTTCTTTTCGGTTGACCATCCCCAGAGCTTCACAGTGGTGTTTCGTTGTAGGACCATGTGAGATGAAATGATTTTTGGAAGCCTGATCTCAGCGTACGAAGTGGATTGGGTAATAAGTTGTATAAATAGGAGGAGGATACTTCGTTGTAATAGCTTCATTGGATTATTTATTTATTTGAGTCAATCGAGCTAGCCATATTATTGGGCTCTTGTTTGCCAAGGTTCTTCTTATTTCATATTCCTGTAGGAAGTGTTTATTTTCTTTCCATAGTCCGAAATAAAATTCATCATGCTGTTGGACTGCTCCAAACAAATAAGACGGATGGGCAACCGGCCAATTGTCCCAATACTGTAAATCCGGTGATTTCGGCCATTTGCTTTTATTTTCTACATAAGGAGCCATAAATACCAACGCTTTATTTACTGATTTACCATCGGTTTCGTAAGACCACAGATTATCTTCTTTGCTCGATAAAGTCAGACAGGTCATCGCCATTGCATCAAGATTGAACAAGGAATAGCTATAGGGTTTGGTTCTTCCTAATTCTTCAGGGAAACTTCCGTCGAAAGCCATTTGGCTGGGTAAAAGATTTGTTTTGAAGTTTTCTAAGCAGAATTTTTTCACTTCCTCATTTCCTACGAAATCAGCATAAACTGCCACTTGGGCGTTCCACCAAGTCGCATGGTTGTTTTTCCGATCACGTTCTCCAAGTCCGTAAGGATGAGTCGTTAGCCAATTCACCAATTCAGAAAACCAGTCCTTGTATTGCAAAAGTGGGGTGTCCTCAATTAATCCTTCTTTTTCCAAAACGATTAGCGATTGAGCCACATCCATAAAATGAATAGCATCAATGATCCCAATGTCCCGTCCTGTGTGTCTTCCTTTTATTGCTTGGGAATAAAGCAAATTAGGATTCATCTTCGTCGCGTCATCAATAAACCAAGCTTTGCAGTGCCTCAAAGCTGCTTCAGCGTATTTCTTGTTCTGAGTAATCAGGTATGCGGATGTTAAGTTTCCGACAGTTTCACTGAACCGCATCAGTGATTCTCGATGGGCAATAAAGTTATCTGGATTAGTAAGTCCGTCTTTTTGAATATATGGAGCATCTAGATCCTCAAGGTCCGGCCACCAATAGTCACCTTCAGAGTAGAAATCATTTAGCCCGCCTACACTTCTCTCACAGCTATCGGTGGTTACGGTGATTGGGCGTAAACTGAGATTGCTTTCGGCCTGTTGAAGAACTGCATCCTTTAATACTGAGATTGCTCGGTCTTCATAGGTTTGTTGTGGAGCGGTACAGCTTATTAGGCTAATCAGCAAGCATGTACTAATGATGATAAATTGGTGTCTCATTTGCGTGGGTTCGTGATTCACACACTAATGTCGACTCATTACTGAAGAGTTTCAAAAAATATTAAGGTTGATCTGCTGTGTTAGACGCCAGTACGCATATTATAGACTGTTGTACTCGTTTCAGTCTGTACAAACTACCATAGCAGATAATCAGTAGGACTGATAATCCGGTTTTTATCTTGATTATACGATTTAGTTAAGGTTCACGTGTGTCAGCATTTGGTTGGTAGATGCGCGCTGATTTTAAATCCCCAAACAGGAATAATAATGGATCAAAATTCCACAATTCAATCAAGAATACTATAAACTCAATACTGTTACAAAAAAGCACTAAGCCCCACTCTTTTCCATAGCGCGAGATAATTCATCAAACAATCCGGAAGACGGGTTTCTATCACAATTTGATACTGTAGAGGCAACAGAAGGAGCTTAAAACCAAAGGATAAATACAATTAGAGATATCCGAAAGTCGTAATCTTAATTAAAAACACTTATCCACACCTTTTTTAGATTTTTGGAACGCAAATGGGCGCTACCTTGGCTCAAAAGCTTAGAATGTAACTTAATGATGTACGATATAGGTTTTGTGAATCAATATATCGAACATTAAATGGGGGCAGAGCTTTCTGGTACCTCGGAATTAGCGATTAATACCTATGAGATAAACGTAAATTTTAATTGAAAAAAGTTCTAGGTTAATGGCTGAATTCTACGCGATGGAAACAGGATCAGGTGATTAGTTCAATTAACCTTTAAAACCAATGATAATGATGAGACACTGTTTCAGAGCCATTGCTTTTTGCTTGGTCATCCTATTTTTTACCAGTTGCACTTCCACTAAAAAGTCAGAAGGCAAAGAAGTTGAATCAACTCAAAGGCCCAACATCCTCTTTCTTGCTGTAGATGATCTACGCCCTGAGCTAAATACCTATGGGGCAAGTCATATCAAATCGCCAGCTATTGACAAACTGGCTTCCCAAAGTTTGGTTTTCGATAGAGCATATTGCAATGTGCCTGTTTGTGGAGCATCGAGAGCAAGTTTACTGTCAGGCGTTCGCCCTGGCCGCCACCGCTTTTTGGGCTATAGTACCAAGCTTGACGAAGATTATCCCGGACTTACCTCTTTGCCTAAGTATTTCAAAAACAATGGGTACACCACAGTTTCTAATGGAAAAATCTATCACCACAAAGGAGATGATGCAGCTGCATGGAGCGAAATATGGAAAGCAGGGAATAAACTTTCGCCCAGAGATTATCTATTGCCCGAAAACGTAGCATTAGATAATGGGACTGGAACAAGAGGTGCTCCTTTCGAAAAAGCCGATGTAGCTGATTCGGCTTACTTTGATGGAAAAATAGCCGAAAGAACGATTAGTGATCTTGAAAAATTAAAAGTGGATGGCAAGCCATTTTTCTTGGCGGCAGGTTTTCTTAAACCACATTTGCCATTCAATGCCCCTAGCAAGTATTGGGACTTGTACGATTCGATAAAAATTTCTTTGCCCCAAAACTATACACAGCCTGAAAGCACTCCTGATCTCGCCTTCCACAATTTTGGGGAGCTCAGGAATTATTCTGGTGTACCCAATAAAGGGCCTGTTTCCGACGAGCTTGCCAAAAAACTGATGCATGGCTACTATGCTAGCGTAAGCTACACCGATGCTCAAATAGGGAAAGTCTTGGAAGCATTGGAGGAATTGGGACTAGCCAAAAACACGATTGTGATTCTTTGGGGAGACCATGGCTGGAACTTGGGCGACCACCAAATGTGGTGCAAGCACTGCAATTTTGAATCGTCCCTTCATGTGCCTATGATGATAAAAGTCCCTGGTGAAACCACTGGACTACATAGCCAAGCCATTACTGAATACATCGATGTTTACCCAAGCCTTTGCGAACTGGCTGGTTTGCCCATCCCGAGCCATACCGATGGTGATAGCTTTGTGCCGTTGATAGAGGGGAAAACCAGGGAAAAGGACTTTGCTATCTCCAAATACTTTGATGGCGTCACTTTGGTGAAAGGTGATATGTTTTATACTGAATGGCTTGATAAGAACGACCAAATGAAAGGCAGGATGCTCTTTGACCGCTCCACCGACCCACTGGAACTGAACAACCTTGCTGAAAAGCCTGAATTTGCTGTAAAAGCAAAGGAGCTAAGCGAATTGCTCCACCAAAACTGGGGCGAAGATTTTTTCTTGGATAGGAGGAAGAAAGTGGAGTAGGTCTACTTTGAGGATCAATTGAATTCAATTGCTGTGTAAAAGGATTATCTCTTGTACCTGAAACTAATCAACGGATTGAAGCACTTAGAGCTAAACCAGAGCCAGATGAATAATGAATAGCACTCATTCACAGCTTTTCTTGATTTTTGAAAAGTAAATGGGTTTTAGTTTAGTATGCTGATTTTTTCAAGGGATCGATATTAAGCGTAGTATAACAATTGCACGCATCAACTACATTTTGAGCTACGTAATTGGTTATCCATTATTCTAAGTATGACCCTTTGTGTTATTTAGTTACTTAAGCTCAAACGGTTCACAGGATATTTGATCTTGGATCAAAACAATGCATATGAAGTTGATCATGACCAATCAATCTCACCATTTAAAAACGAAAATTATGAAAAATAAATTGAATATTGGACTGGTGCTCTTTCTTACCCTAACAGGTTTTCTAGGTTATGGTCAAGCATCAATTACAACCGTTGCTGATTCGTTTATACAAGGAGAAGCTTTTGCTGATACGAATTTCGGAACCCTTGATTTAGTTATTAAATCGGTAGGAACTAATGAGAGAGTGACAAGATATGGTTTTGTGAAGTTCGATTTATCCGACATTCCTACGGAGCTTGCAATTGTAAAATTAAGGCTAACAGTAAAGGATACTGATATTAATAGTTTTGAAGCCTTTATGGTAGCTGATGACTCTTGGACTGAGAGCGATATTACTTGGAATAATGCCCCTGCAGCTGTAGCCTCACTTGGCGTCCAAACCAATTCGGTATCTGATCCAGTTCTTGAATGGGATATTAGAAAAGAAGTATTAGCAGAGTTGACCTCCGATCAAACCATCACAATAAAAATAGTAGGGACACTAGACGATATATTTTCAAATATTCACAGCAAGGAATCTACAACCGTAGCTGCTGATAAGCCGACGATAGTTTACTTGGAAGGGGAATTTATCTTTGTTACCTCAATAGGAGTAGATGGTGCGGAGGAAGTCAATACGGTGGCAATTTTGAAGTCCCTACAAATGATCAGCACGATAGCGCCCACCAATGCAACGAGCCCAAATGTTTTTTGGTCAGTGGCTGCTGGTACAGGCTCAGCAACGATAGATACGAATGGATTGCTAACAGGCCAAACAGAAGGAACAGTAATGGTGACAGCAACAGCAACCGATGGATCAGGAGTATTGGGGCAAAAAGAGATTTTTGTTAAAAAGATTTCTGTCACTTCTATTGCAATAGATGGAACAGGCGGGAAGGCGACAGCTAATATCGGGTCAACGCTACAAATGACCGCTACTGTCTTACCGGCAGATGCAGCGAATCCAAGGGTAAGCTGGGAAGTAGCGGATGACACAGGTTCTGCAACAATATACGCGAATGGGTTTCTTATGGGTAAAACAGTTGGATTTGTGACAGTAACAGCTACAGCCAATGATGGATCGGGCGTATCAAGTCAAAAGGAAATACTTGTGGACAAAGCGACTCCTGGTATCACTTCATTGGTATCAGTTGACAGTCAGGGAAATCTGAGCTATACAGCTGATGATAATGGTAATGTGATTCCAGACTTTAGTATGGTAGGCTATCATCAGGGAGATAAAGCAATTCCTGATGTGCCGGTCAAAGTAACACTAAATCCAGGTACTGGAGATCAACGTTCAAATATCCAAAATGCGATCAATACTGTTGCGGCTATGACACCAGATGTAAACGGACATAGAGGGACTATTTTGTTAACAGCTGGATATTATGAAGTGAGCGATGTGTTGAATATAAATGTCAGTGGAATTGTCATTCGCGGGGAAGGCAAGGATGCAAATGGAACGGTGGTGGAACTGACTGCTACCAAGCAGACGGATTTATTCCGTATCGGAGGTAGCACAAATGCGAGTATGGATTTACCTACAGAAAAAAACATAATCGACCCTTATGTCGCCATAGGGGCAAAAAATATGGCTGTAGCATCTGGGCATGTATTTCAAATTGGAGACCGGGTCCTTTTGAAGGTTACCACCAATGCTGCTTGGGTAGCTCTACTAGGAATGGATCAGTTGGCAACCATATGTGGAGAAGGTCATAGTAGTTGGGCTCCTGGATCAATTACTTATAAAAGAAAGGTTACAGATGTTAATGGAGATCTGATAACGCTTGATGCACCTGTGGTCGATCCTATAGACGTGAACTACAATACCGCAACTTTGGCTAAATATACATGGGCTGGTAAAATAGAAGAATGTGGAATTGAAAATATCCGATTATTATCTTCTTATGCCTCGGCAACAGACGAAAATCATGGTTGGACTGCCGTCAGTTTTTCGAGAATAGAGAATAGCTGGGCAAAAGATATTGATGCTTACTATTTTGGATATTCTGCTGTAGAAACAGTTGAAGGGGCTTATCAAATTACCGTTCAGGATTGCGGAATGTATGATTATAAATCTGTAATAACAGGAGGAAGACGCTACGGTTTTTATTCAGATGACTGTGATCTTGTCTTATTTAAGAATTGTGTGGCGACTCAGGGGCGTCACGATTTTGTACAAGGGTCTAAAACTCCTGGCCCTAATGTTTATTTAAACTGTTCATCAACCGGAGCTTTTTCAGATGTCGGGCCACATCATCGCTGGTCAGTAGGCACACTTTGGGATAATGTGTCAACAGATAAAGCAATAAATGTTCAAAACCGTATGTGCTCTGGTTCTGGACATGGTTGGGCGGGAGCACAGCAAGTAGTTTGGAATTGTACCGCACCAAATATGGTTTTACATGATCCGCCAAGCAATGCGACGAATTGGGCAATTGGTTTTACAGGAAGTATGACGAATGTGGGTCAATTTGATGGAGTTATTGAGCCATTTGGTGTGGTTGAATCTCAAAATACAGCTATTAAAGCTATTCCAAGCTTATATCAAACTCAGCTTAGAGCTCGTTTCCCAATAACTGCTCCGACAGATTTGGTTGCCGAAGTTCAAGGCACTCAAATTGATCTTTCATGGACAGATAACTCTGATAATGAGGAAGGATTTATAGTAGAAAGAAAAGAAAATGGTGCTTGGAAAACAATAACTACGCTCGCTCCCAATGTCACAAGCTATTCTGATAGTAATATACCTGTACTTTACGAGTACGCCTACAGGGTACGTTCAACAATAGCAACCGCCATTTCTGTCGCCTCAAATGAAGTAGCGTTATCAGTGCTATTAGCTGAGCCTAGCGATTTGAGTGCGGTAGCGCAAGGCACTCAAATTGATCTTTTATGGACAGACAACTCTGATAATGAGGATGGTTTTTTGGTAGAAAGGGAAGACGCTGGTGTTTGGACTTCAGTGGCGACATTAGCGGCCAATACTATGGTGTATTCTGATGTCGACATTCCTGTATTATACAATTATACCTATCGAGTATTTGCAATGTTGAGTGGTGAAGTATCTGTAAAATCTAATGAAGTCACAGTATCAGAAGTATTGGCTGAGCCAGGAGAATTACTGGTAACTGCCCAAGAATCTCAAATTGACCTTTCTTGGATGGACAATTCTAGTTTAGAGGATGGTTTTTTGGTAGAGAGAAAGGAACTTAACACTTGGACACCAATAGTAATCCTCGCTGCTAATACCACAAACTTTTCGGACATAAACATTCCTGATTCCTATGAGTACACGTATCGGGTATTCACAACACTCGGTGCTGAAAAGTCAATAGCCTCGAATGAAGCAAAAGTATCCAAAGAGCTCACTTTGAACAGTACTAATACCAAAGCCTTATATGTCTATCCAAATCCGTCTAATGATAAAATTGTCATTGATAACATTGAAAAGGGCACATTAATCAGTATTTACAATCAAGTAGGGCAATTGGTCATGGAAAAGGAATACGAAGATGCGATCAATATTTCTTCGTTAGCTTCAGGTATGTATTTTTTGCATTTTAATGACGGGATTAATAACCAAAATGGCTCACTCAGATTTATTAAAAACGAGGAAAAGACTTTTTAGAAATTATCATTATCTGATTCTCCAAACTTTTAATTCCTTGTAGGTGGAGCCTCTTGTATACCTATGTCTTAAACCTATTCTACCATTCTTACAAATGGGTTTTGACTGATATCCCATTTTAAACTGGACTTTATCAGAAGGATCAGATTTATTCTCGACAGACCTAGCGATTTCATTATTGAATCGACTTATTTCTACATGATAAGTGGTATTATTCTTAAACATCCTTGTTTTGAAGTTTTCAGGTAGTATTTCACTACTACTAAGTCGATATTGAGCCTCATATCGTCTTAAGCGCACATAGTCATTGCCTTGTGTATTGCTGCCAGTGGCATAGTATATATGGTAGGTGTTCATATTTCTAAAATAATACACCATCACAGGGATTTCACGTTTATCACACCAGTCATAAATATCCTTTGTATAGCCATCGGTTCCTTTTCCAGTCGCATGGAAATACAGGATATTTACACCTTTTTGTTTCTTATATACTTTCGTAAAATCGAATGCTATTAGGCGATTTCCTACAAATGAGTTTTTCGTCTAAAGGACAGCATGAGAGGTGTTATTTTTCCACGCTGATCCCGTCCAGAAGGTCCTGGCATTTGTGTCATTGTCAATCTTAGCTCGCGTACCATCTAGAAACAACTTTTCTTTACAATCTTCATCTCCTGAATATTCGCAGATGATTGCTGATTTTGTCCATGCAGGTGATTATTGCCCGATGCTGCTGTCTTCACATAGCAAATCGCCTAATGTATAGTTAATCCCATTTGCTATAAATGAAGTAAATCCGGATATATCAAAGCTTTGGGCATTGTGAGTGGGTGCTGAGACAAATATTTTCCCTTTTCCATAGCGTTTTATCCATGAAATATATTGTTCCTTACACTTAGGTATTTCCCTTTTGTTTTTAATATCCATGGTGTTCATGGATAGGAGTGGCTGGAAATTTAAATCCGAATATGCCCCTGTCAGAAAATAGGGTTCATCGTAAATCTCAAAGGAATCAGCTAATTGCGCAGTTATTGGATGATTTCGATTTACAATCGAAGCTTCATAGGCTTGCTGGGGTGGGTGATAATCAAAGCTCGCTCCAACAAATCGACTGAATTTTTCTGATTTATTGAAGGTGGTTAAACCCCCATGTAAAACGATCAATCCACCTCCAGCATTAACATAATTTATTAATTTATTTTCCAACCTCTTGGCTTCATTTAGACTGGTTATTGAATCTAAGGTTCTTTCAATCAGTACATCATAGATAAGATTTCGTTTTTCTTTTTGTGGGCAGGTGTTGTTTAAAATAACCGCATCATATATCGATAGTGAATCCAATTCGAAAACAGAGATGTCTTTTGCAATTGTGACTTCAAAATTGTTCTTTTTCCCTATTTCCGTGATAAGCGTTTCATTGGCTGGTATAATCCAATGTTTGTAACCAGTGGCTAGCGAAATGATAAGTACCTTCTTTATTAGCTCGTTCTTCTTTAGGTTTGTTGGAATTTGCGATTTAAGCTGACTTTTCCACTCTTCTGTAAGCTCCAAAGGAGGTAGTTTCTGAGCGATTAGAACTTCACAGATTAAGAGGAGATATATGGTGATAAGCCGCTTCATCTAGTATATTTAGCGTAATTCACTCATTATTTTTGACATGCTGATAGTAATCGTATGGAAGCATGAATGGATGGTCGTTGGCTTTCAAAAAGCTAACCACTTCATCAAATGCCGCAAAGCTTTGATTGTCCCATTTTCCTGGATGTCCTTGAAGAACCAAATAGGTATTTTCATTCGCCTGATAGGCTGTCATGAAACTATCAAAACTCACAACCCCTGTAGCTGATTCTAGCTTATTGGATGGTCCTCTTACTAAACACATTTGAGGATAGTCAATGTCATCGCAATACAGCCAAACTTTGATGTCATCGTTTTCGCGGATCACTTGAGAAAACACACTGTCTGTTTTGTTATAAGGAGCTCCAAATGACCGCATGGTAATTCCTAATTCGGTTTTCACAACCTCTTGAGCTTTATCCAAATGCTCTTTTTGATATGGGTAGGGTGTTTCTTTGAATTCTCCATCATTGGTGGAGTCAGGTGGAGCATTTAGTCTTTGATGATCCCATCCATGGTGCCAGATTTCGAAATCACCACTTTGATGCCAACTGATTAAAGAGTCCTTGAATGATTTTGGGGATTCTTTCAGATGATCGATGATAATTCCTAAACCAGAATTTAAATTGTAGGAGCGAATGCTGTCGACATATCGTTCCCAGTTTTTAACGAAAGCCTCATGTGTGTACTCAAGGTCATCCATTTTAAGGATGACAATTGGAGTAGAGGATTGCTCAGAAATTAGACCAGTTTTATTATTTTGAACATCCGTATGTTGATTACAACATAATAAAAACGTGCAGGTCACCAACCATTGAAAATAGAAATGCATTTTCATTGCTGATTATAGAGAATATTTTTTAAAGGAATTTCTAGAACAGTTCCTTTGAAGTCCTGGTTTAGAATTCCAATTGTTGCTTTTTCTGCAGTTGGATGTGGTGTAAATTCAATCATAGCCTTGCCATTAGCCATAGCTATTATGCTTGATCCTGTGGGGGTTCCATGGCTCTGTTTTAGTTCTCCGCCAGCCATACTTTGGAAGTACACTTTCTCTTCGTAATTTGTTGCTCGTCTCCCATTTTTATCCAATGCTAAAGCTGTGACTAATATTGATCCAGATGGAAGCTTTTTATACGTTAGTTCCAGTTCTTGGGGAGACCCTGGTGGTTCAGTGTAGTAAGTGATATTTAATGTATCATAAACCTTGATTTCATCCAAGTACCCAATCGCTATCAATTGATTCACTCCTTCATTGAAGCTAACATTCCACCTTAGTCCACTGGCTGGAAAATTGTGAATATCTTTTTTCTTTTTTCCAAGTTTGATTCCGTCATGGACTAGTTCAACTTTGGAACAATTGCTAAAAACCGATATTTCTTTAGATTCTCGGGACTCTCCGTATCGCTCAGTCCAAGTTGCGGACTCTATATAGGTAAAAGGCTCTTTCGCCCAATAACTTTTATAGACATAATATGCGTCTTTTGGACTTCCTTCCCGATCTATCAGACCTTTTTGGTTCATATAGGGGATATCATTTTCGGGACGCAGTGGGGTTCCAAAATCCTTAAATGCCCATTGCAGGTTCCCTGCAAAACCAGGAGTTGTCTCAGACACTTTGAGGTGCCAGTCCATTAAATCAACAAGGTAATTTTCACTCCAATCCCCATTTTGAGCATAGTTTACTTTGCCTACTTGGATAATTGGCTCATCTCCATTTTTCTCTTGTATATCTTCTCCGAGATTAGTGCCAATTTCCGTATGTCTACCAAGGTGACTAGATCCACCGTATTCGGCATGTATAAATCGCTTATACTTCGCCATTGCTTTTTGTATTTCTGGCTCATAATTTTGGTAATTTCCAGAGTACCATCCTGCCCAAATCGAAGAGGAAAACACATCGGGTATGTGAGCACCTTCATAATATTTTCTCAATGCCGTATATCGGGAATCATCAAGCTGATGTGCAAGATCATTGAGCTCATTTAAAAAAATGTTTATTTGAGTAGTATCCCCACCTTCATTATAATCAGGGAGCCAGTAGATCTCATTGCCTAGAGACCAGAACATAATACTTGGATGATTGTAATTTTGCACGATCATCTCTTCCAAGAGGTTTTTAGTATTTTGTTTCCAAATACTGTCACCTACGCCACCTCTACTCCATGGTAGCTCATCCCAAACTATAATCCCTAGCTCATCACAAGACTTATATACTTCAGGATCCTGAGGATAATGACCAAGTCTTAGCATATTCGCCCCCATTTCCTTGATCATCTTAATATCGTTTTTATGCATCTCGTTAGGCATGGCGGCTCCATACCCCGCGTGTTCTTCATGTCGATGAGTTCCCCTAAGCAACAATCTTTTGCCGTTGAGATAGAAAGCCCCATGTTCTTTAATTTCAAACCAACGATAGCCAAATTGTTCTGAGAGTTGATCGATCAACTCCTTTTCATCAAAAATCCTGACACTTACATTATATAAATTAGGAACTTCCACATCCCACAATTCAGGATTTTTCAGCTCAGAGAATTTTATTGTTTCGTGTAAGGATTTTAATTTTTTCTTTTCGTTGTAAACAAGTTTTCCTTTGCTGTCGGTCACTTTTACTTCCAGTTGATAGGAATCTTTAATAGTTCCGTTTAACGTGACATCAAAGACCGCATTAGCGGATTTTTTCGACACGCTAGGTGTGCTAACTTTAATTCTCTTGATGTGTACGGAGGATACAGTTTTTAACCATACGTCTCGTGTAATTCCACCAAAGATGAAAAAATCATTTTTTGATGAAGGGATGATTTCTCGATTTTGATGATTATCAACATAAACCAATAGCTCATTGTTATTAGCATTTAAATGCGCAGTGATTTCTATTTCAAAACCCACATAACCTCCAATGTGTGATCCAGCGAGTTTTTGGTTTACATAAACGTGCGTAGTGATATTGGAGCCTTCAAAATATAGAAAGTACCGCTTGTCAGTTTGAATATCTTCTTTTAATGTTTTGCGGTACCATCCTGCTCCTCTTCTATATCCGGGTTGGACATCTGTGGCATCAAGGCTGTTCCATGAGTGAGGTAGCGAAAGGGGAAGCCAATGGGTTTTGTCCAAGGCAGTGGCTGGCGATGTTGTATTATCTTCGAGGTACAGCCAATCATTATTGATATTTTGGGACCTTTCGACTTTATTTTGAGCGAACAAATCAAAGAGAGATAACAATAGTAACCCAAAGAGAAGGGAACGAAAAATAGAGTGATTACCCATTAAAACGTATGGTTATAGTTCAAACAAAACATTAATTAAGAACAATAAAGTGATAGATAAACTTTTGCCTTTCAGTAAAAGCTATACAAAGGACTCACACAACTAATTCTAGCGAAGAAAAAGAAGTAGAACTATATGTTAGCTTTATCTAATTGTATCGGACAGCAAGAATAAATTTTTAATAGCTTGTAAAAATCTGAAAAACGTAGAGGAAAGTCTATTAATCAAATGGAAAGAGGGAAATATCGTAGGATCATTCTATTCTTCCAATTCATTTATAAATGAACTAATGAGAGGAGACATATTTAAAAGAATTTGGTCCATTATTTTGATCCTATGTTCGATTCAATTGGTAGCTCAGGATGAGATTAGATTTAGAAAAATAGCCAAAGAAGATGGGATTTCTAATAATTCCATCTTCGCTATAACACAGGATAACAAAGGATTTTTATGGTTCGGTACCCGAATTGGTTTGAATCGATATGATGGTTATCGTATCAAAAAATATTTTCATAACGATAGTGTATCATCAAGTTTGGTTTCGAACGATATCAGATCGTTATTCTATGATGATTCGACAAAAAGTATTTGGGTTGGAACCCATAATGGGCTGAGTAATTTTTTTCCAGTCGAGAATAGATTTGTTAATTACTTTAAAGAAGGTAATGTTAGTATTTTTAGTATCATTAGAACGAGCAAAGGTCGTTTATTGATAGCTTCGGATAAGGGGCTTTTTATGCATGACGGAGATACTACATTCACTAAACTTCAAATTCCGATTAATGAAAATCCGAGTACAGCGACCTTATTTGAAGATAAAAGTCATCTGATCTGGCTTTCACTAAATGATGAGCTATTTATTGCGAAAAATAGTAATGAGTTCTCAAGCACTGCGGCGAAAGAAGTATACCCAGAACTTACCGTTCTTGATGGGCTTCAGATTAATACGATATTTGAAGATTTAGAAGGAATTTTTTGGTTTGGATCAGAGTATGATGGAATTTTTAAATGGAGCAGAAAGAATCAGACGATAGTTAATTATCGGAATGATCCTGATGACCCTCAATCATTAAGTAGTAATGGTGTTAGGACTATAAGTCAAGATATAAAAAATCGTATTTGGATTGGAACATCAATAGGAATCAATATTTATCAGCGTGAAACTGATGGTTTTAGGCGCATCATCAACGAAGGCTCAAACCCAGGTGGGCTCAGTAATAATTCCATTAAATCGATTCATATGGATGATAAAGGAGGTATATGGGTAGGTACTTATTACAGGGGTATTAATTATACCGACAAATCATTTGGTAGATTCAACATTTCTTACCTCTATTCTGGAGCATCTAGTGATGATAGAAATATTGTTAGTGCCATTTCCTCGGATCGGGAAGGAAACATATTGGTAGGTACAGAAGGAAAAGGAATTGGGATATGGAATAGTTTAAACTCAAAATTCAATTTTCTTGATTTGGGAGAAGAACTAAGGAATGCCAACGTAAAAAAAATTTATCCCTACGGAGAATCTATTTGGATTGGAACATATAGACAAGGGCTGATTCAATTGGATAAGAATTATCAACTCATGAAGAGTTTCGTTCATGACCTTGAGGTAAAAAGCTCAATTTCTAGCAATAATGTTTATGACATCTTAGAAAGCGGTGAGTATTTATGGTTAGCAACTTATGGAGGTGGACTGGTGAAGATGGATTTACGGTCCAAAACATTTGAATCTTTCGTTGAAGATCCTTCCAATAAGAATTCTATTTTGACAAATCAAGTCAAAATAGTTAAAAAGGGCATTAATGGTGATCTATATGTGGGGACTTCAAAAGGAGTGAGTAAGCTGAAATCCGATTTGGGAAAAGGTCACTTTGAAACTTTACTGGAAGACGTAGACGTCTACTGCATTGAATCCTATAAGACAAATGTCCTTTGGGTTGGTACCTTGTATCAAGGACTTTACAAAATTGATCAAGCGAACGACACAATTGTCAATTACTCCATAAAGGAAGGACTCAAGGGAAGTACTGTTTATGTTATTCTTCCAGATGGGGATGACCTTTGGCTGAGTACCAATACTGGGATAGTTAAGTTCAATACGGTCACAGAACAATTTTTCAATTATGGCTTTGATTTAGAGTTAAGGAGGGTGGAGTTTAGTCGTAATGTGGGACATATTCAAAGGAAAGACTTATTTTTCATGGGAAGTACGTCTGGTCTAGTTTTCTTCGAACCCTCAGAAATAGTTGTGAATGAATACCTTCCTCCACTTGTCATTAGCGATCTGCGTACACTTGGTGGTGGCGAAGATGAGGGAATACTTAATACGAATCTATACTCCGATGACAAGAAGCCCATTATTCTCGATTATGCAAATTCCAATTTGCAAATTGAATTTGCATCTCTTGATTATACGGGTCCAGTAAATAATAAATACGCCTATCGCATGAAAGGAATTGATGCTGATTGGATTTATTCCGTCGGTCAACCTGAGGCTATTTATACTTTTCAAAAAGAGGGGGATTATATCTTCGAGTTTAAAGGGTCAAATAGTGATGGTGTCTGGAATCCAGATATATCAAGTCTCTCTATTACTGTCAGGCCTCCTTGGTTCAGGAGCTGGTGGGCAAATACACTTTATTTGTTATTTTTTGTGGGGATCTCATACCTTCTGTTTTGGTTATCAAAACTTAGAAATACTTACCAGCTAGAGCACATAGCCAAGGAAGAACAGGCGAAAGTGCATGAATTGAAGATGCGGTTTTTCACTAATATCACCCACGAGCTGCGTACCCCTTTGACATTGATGTTAGGGCCATTACAAGATCTTGTAAATCATGATGACGTGTCAGGGAAGATACGAACCAAGCTTGAAGGTATATTAAAGAACGTTCAACGACTTTCAAGTCTAGCAACTCAGTTACTTGACTTTAGAAAACTCGAAACGGATCACATGAAGTTGAAAGTGTCGCAGGGAGATATTGTGGATTTCCTCAAAGAAATCTTCTTCTCCTTTACTGAAGAGATAGAGAAGAGACATATTGAATGCATATTCAACACCGAAGATTTGAAGAAAACCCTTTGGTATGATACAGAAAAGATGGAAAAGGTATTCTTTAACATTCTCTCCAATGCCATAAAGTTTACGCCTGACTTTGGGCAAATTAAGCTGGATGTAAGTGACCATTCTGATAAAATTGTGGTCAAAATATTCGATAATGGACCAGGGATTGATGTTGCTATGAGGGATCAGATCTTTGAGCGCTTTTACGAAAGAGGGTCGACCAACTACTCAAACCAAGGCTTTGGAATAGGCCTGCATCTTTCCAAACAAATGGTAGAACTCCATCATGGTCATATTTATGTGGAAGAGATGGAGACTGCCGGGACCACCTTTGTAGTGGAATTACTGAAAGGATCTGCGCATTTTAATCCTGAGGAGATAAATGCATTTATGGGTGATGCTTCGGAGGTGAACGCCAACGCAGTAAAGGAGAAAAACAAGGAAGAAACGGACGTCCAAGCGGAAAGTAAACTTAAGATTCTAATCGTAGAAGATGATGAAGAAGTGCGACAATATGTCAAATCATTGTTTGATTTAGACTATAAAGTCTTTGAGGCAAGTAATGGACTTCAGGGATTGGAAATGGCGAGCAAGCACTTGCCTGATTTAATAATAAGTGATGTCATGATGCCGAAAATGGATGGGATTACGATGTGCGCTAAAATAAAAATGACTTTAGAAACCAGTCATATACCTGTCGTTCTACTGACTGCAAGAACAGCCACAGCATATAGAATCGGAGGTTTGGAGACTGGCGCAGATGATTATTTGGTTAAACCATTCAACTCCTCAGAGCTTATCCTGAAAGTAAAAAATATATTTTCTGCCAGAACAGCCTACCTAGAGAAGCTCTCCAGAACCCATAATTTTGACCCAAAGAAGATTGCCGTTACTACCATGGATGAGAAATTTTTAATTGATCTCATGGATCTCACGGAGGCTAATATTGAAAACAGCAACCTTACGATTGAGCGAATAGCCGATGAACTACACGTGAGCCGAGCATTATTGTTCACTAAAATCAAATCGTTAACGGGGCATACGCCAAAGGGGTTTATTAAGGAAATAAGAATTAAGAGAGCGGTACAACTTCTAAAAGATTCTGATTATACAATTTCGCAGATTGCTCATAAAATAGGGTTTCAGGATTACAGATATTTTACAAAAGTTTTCAAGAATAAATACCTAATGTCACCCAAGGAATTCCAAAAAGACCAAAAAAAGTAGCTTCTGATTAAAGCATCCTCAATACTTGTCGTCTTTCACGCTTCATTTATACAATAATTATAATCTACTATTCTTTTTTTAGACTTTTATCTACACTCTTTTAGACTTTTAGAGCCGCATGAATGGGTTTATTTGTATCATGCTAATTGCAGCGAAAAACATTAAAATCAGCAATAACATCCTATCAATGAAATTAGAAATCAAATTTAAGTCAGCAGTGGTCAGGTTTGTTTTAAGTGGGGTATTTGCGTTTATAGCAGCATCGTCTTACGGACAATCGGGATTTGTTAGTGGTAAAGTATTAAGCGCTTCAGAAGAAGAGTCTTTACCGGGTACCGCTGTAAGACTGGTTGGTTCCGTATCTCAAGGAGGAGTAACAGATATTAACGGGGACTTTCAAATTTCAAACGTGTCCATCGGAAAACAGCAGTTTGAAGTTTCTTATATGGGTTTTAAATCACAAATAATCTCTCTGGAAATAAAAAAGGGTAATAATACGCTAGGCAAAATTTTGATGGAAGATGATATCAGCACCATTGCTGAGCTAGTCATTACAGGTCAAGCCTATGGACAACAAGTTGCAATCAATGAGCAACTGGCCTCTGACGCTATTGTCAACGTAGTATCTGCGGATAAAATCCAAGAACTTCCAGATGTGAATGCTGCGGAGGCAATTGCTCGATTACCTGGTGTAGCGATAAATAGAAGTGGAGGGGAGGGACAGAAAGTCGTTATTAGAGGACTTGAACCAAAATTTGCTGCAATAACGCTTAATGGTGTTCGCCTGCCATCCAACTCATCAGATGATCGATCTGTAGATTTATCTCTTATTTCTCCCGAATTGCTTAGTGGTATTGAAGTTTTTAAATCACCACTGCCTAATATGGATGCTGAGTCAACTGCGGGAACGGTAAATCTTAAAATTGCCAAAGCACCAAGCGGCCTGAGATTGCTAGCAAAAGGTCTTGGTGGATACAATCAGCTCAATGATGATCCTAAGGATTATAAGGGATTGATACAAATGAGTAATAGGGTACTTGATGACAAGCTGGGTGTGGTCGTTCAAACTTCTATCGAAAGATTTAATAGAAGTGGGGATGTACTACAATATGATTGGTTGAGAGATGGGGAGAACTCAGAAACAGGATTGGCTGAAAACATCATTGGTACTCGCTTCAATTTAATCGATAATCAAGAAATCAGGAGACGAGTGAACGCTAGTTTGAACCTAGATTATGATCTTGGCAAGGGTAATACGATATCTCTTTTCGGACTGTATAGTACGACGAGTAGAGACCGTGTACAATCACAGATTGAATTGGATGTTAATGGTAATGGGATCAGCTTCCGAGGGCAAGAAATCGAAAACAGCATCGACCTTGGTAATCTATCACTTTCAGGTTTACATCCGGTCGGTAAAATGCTCATGGACTGGACCCTGTCTAGGTCTGTTTCTGAAGGAGCAACACCCTATAACTTTAATATGGAATTCGAAAATGAATCAGATGCATTATTCGATGGAACAATCACAGAAGATGATCACCCAAGGACCTATTTAGGTGCAGCAAATCTTACTACAGATAAAACGAATTTAAGGAGGAATACGTTTTCGCAATCATTAACAGCCGAGGCTTCAAATACAGCGTTGGTCAATTTCGAATTACCTATCAATATATCTAGTAACATTGGAGCAAAGTTAAAATTTGGAGCAAAGTACTTTGGTCTTGATCGGGACAGGGATTGGTCTAGTCTTGCGGAGCATTTCTATTACATCGGTGGTGATGTGGTAGACTTAGCTCAGGAATCTTATGGAGAGAATTTGACATTATCTCCTGATGGCGCAAGGATTAGAATGTCTAATTTTTTAGATGAAGGATTTACACCTGAAGTGATACTCGAAGATGGGTCTTCATTCATCATTCCCAAAGCTCCAGATCCAGATCTGATGAGATCTTGGTATGAGAGTCAAAAAGGAAACTTGTTTACTAATAATATTGATAAGCCCGCTGAAAAGTATAACCTGACAGAAAATGTATTTGCGTTTTATACAATGCTCAAATTAAATCTTGGAGAAAAACTAACGGTCATTCCAGGTTTCCGATATGAGTATTCCGATAACAATTACTCAGCCTTAGTTGCCCCAGACGAAAGTAATGGCCGCTATGGTAGTTTGCAGACACTACGCGATACATCATCGGTGGTGAATTATGGTAATTTCTTTCCTCACCTCCACATTAAATATCAAGTGACCGATTGGATGGAAGTGAGGGCTTCTTATGCGTCTACTATTGCTAGGCCAGATTTTACTCGTGTCATACCTAGAGTAGAGATCAATCAGGCTTCAACCAGGATTTCTGCGGGTAACGCTGGCCTTCAACCAACCCTATCATCTAATTATGATTTGTCATTTGCGTTTTTTAAGCAAGGTTGGGGTTTGTTTACATTTGGTGGGTTTTACAAAGACATTGAGAATTTATTTACTGGGCAATCTCTTCAAATAGCCAATGCAGACCAGGCTGAAGCTCTTGGCTTTCCTGGCTTTAGCGGTTATTTACTCTCCACTCAAGTGAATTTTGACAAGACAAAAGTCTACGGTTTTGAAATTGATCTACAGACCAACCTAGCCACTTTGCCAGCACCATTCAACGGAATCGTGATCAATGTTAACTATGCACGGTTGTATTCTGAGACCCAAGTGCCTTTCCTTACTTCTGAGACAGTTCTTCAAGGCTTTCCTCCAATACCTGTGACTACTTTTAGTCAGAATATAAGAGAAGAGCCAATGCCCTCTCAAACGCCAACCGTATTTAGGGCATCCTTAGGGTACGACTTCAAAGGTTTTTCTTTCAGAGTGTCTTCTTCCTATCAAGGAACGAAAGTGAGGGGTTATTCTGCCAGTCAAGATTTTGACCGGTTCGATCTGGAGTTCTGGCGTGTAGATGCTGTGATAAAGCAGAGGATCGGCGAAAACTGGAGCGCCTTCATCAATCTAAATAATTTATCCAATCAGCAAGACATCATCACCAGATCTGTGAGAGACAGAACCTATGATGACGAGATTCAAACTTATGGAATTACAGGACAAGTAGGCGTTCAATTTAAAATGAGGAAATAACAGATTAATCAAATTTAAAAACTGAAGTAACTATGAAACAATTATTTACAACTATGATGTTAGGTGCACTGCTTTTTGGGGGTGCCGTGAATGCGCAAAGAATCGTTGATATTCCAAATCAACCTTCCGATCCTGTTGATATCGTTCCTTTTGTGGAAAATGATACCTTGGCTGATGGGTCTCATGACCTGAATACGATCTATCAACTTGAAAATGGTGGCGTATATCTTTTTCAAAGTAGATTATCAAATCCAGGATGGCCATTAAGATTACATGCAAAGGATTTGGAAAATACAGCCTTGAAGCCTTTTATCTTAAGGTTTCCTAATGATGATGGGTCTTTCCCTGGGAACATTAGACCTGAAGGTGATGTTGAATTGGTTAATTTATGGATGACTTGGGGAGAAGGTGCTCCTGGGGCGAACCATTCGTGGGGTATCTTCAGAGTTTCTGCAGATAGTCTGAGAATTTCAATAAAGGACTGTATCATGGAGAAAGACAGAGGAGGTATACCTCAATTAAGAGCCAATGGTACAAAGATTTTTATCGAGAACACCATATTTAGAAGTTTGGGTAATAGAAAAATATTACAAGGAAATGGTAGAGGGGTCGATGGTAGAAACTTCTGGATAGATTCGTTGGTGGTCAAGAATAGCGTTTTTCACAACCTACAGGATCGTGTTTTCAGGAGCCAAGGTGCAACCATTCCACATAATTATATAGAATACGATCAAAACACCATTTTCAATCAAATGGGTAGACATGGTGCATTCCAGTTTGGATTTGGTGCCAAGACAGTTAAGATTACGAATAATATCATAGAGAACCCTACTATGTTTGGAATGACTCCAGTATTTAATGATGAGCAGTTTCAAGTGGATAATGATAATAAGTTTGTGTTTACCATTGATGGCGATCAGAATAGAGTAGACTCTATTGGTACCACCTTCACTTTTGATAACAATAATATTTATTGGACAAAAGATGTGCTGGATTACTATGCGACTAATGATACAGTGTCTCAAATAGGGATCTTCTCTCAAGAGGTTGCTCGAAAGATAGGTGCTGGTATTGATACAGCCTATTTCAGCGAAGTACTAGAGTTTAGCAATGTTCCAGTTCGTTTAACGCCATATTTGATTGATGCGTATGCGGATCCAGCAAGTACGGAAATGTTCGATTTAATTGTTGAGCCGAATAGTGCTGCCGATGCGTTCCCTGATGTATTTGGAGATTATGAAAATCTCTATGACTTCCAGTCTTTTGATATTGGCTACAGCACTGAGTCTGCATCCTTTACAGCGGCTACAGATGGAGGATCTATAGGTGCAAGATTTGGAAACTTTGGCTTACCAGTGGATGACGTACTTAGTATGAACGATGGTTTAATAGAGACAATTCTTGTATATCCAAATCCAAGTCAAGGGGCTATTACTTTTAGATATCAACTTGAGAGAATGGAGGAAGTATCCATGACACTCATTGATATTAACGGTAGAGAAATAACTGTTCTTGACTCAGGGATGAAGGCTTCCGGATCTCATGAAGTACAAGTGGATTTGAGCAAGTATATCTCTGACTATGGTGTCTACTTTGCGACATTCAAGTCATCTAGCAAGTCACAAACGATGCGATTGGTGTATATCAATCAATAAGTAATTAAGATAACTAAGGTGCAGGGTGGAGATCCTGTATGGCGGTCTCAAGGAGGCCGCCTTTTTTAAATTTCTATACAGAGCTCTTCTCCGACAGGAGATGATTTATGGGTCAAATGCTTTCACTATCACATGGAATAGACGAACCAAAATTCCATTAAGAGGCAGATCTAGCCTCTTTTTTAATTTTGTATATAAAAACAAATCTTGTAATTGGCTTCTCATGAGACTATATCCCCTGATTGTACTCTTAACTTTATTGGTTGCCTGTTCGCAAAGGCAATCGATAGTATTGGTTAACAAAACTTCATCTAGTTTTTACAATCAACCTTTAGTTTTTAAAAGAGCTGATTTTAACGTCGAAAAGAAAGACTTCTTAATTTTCTTAGATGACAATGAAAATCCTATTCCGGCGCAATTTGATGATATAGATGATGATGGATATTGGGATGAAGTAGCTTTAGCGTTAAACTTTGAGCCCTCAGAAGAGCTTCAGCTGGTATTTCAAATTGTTTCGGAACGACAACTTCCAAAATTTGAAAATATGACAGCCGCGCATCTTGGTTATAGCCCTGGTCGAGATGGTCAATTTAATTCGGTTGACGAAAATATCCGGCCCAAAAATCACTTAGCACAAAGTCTGCCATACCTCTATCAATATGAAGGTCCTGGATGGGAAAGCGAATTGGTGGCTTTTCGAACCTACTTCGATAGTAGAAATGGGAAAGATACTTTCGGCAAAACTAAACCCCAATTATATGCCAGTGAGATAGGTTTGAAAGGAAGTTATCATGAACTACAAGACTGGGGAATGGACATCCTTAAAGTGGGCAACTCACTGGGATCAGGTGCCATTGCAATACTGAAAAATGACTCAATCTACCGACTTACTGATACGGAAAATGCTACATTCAAGATTTTGACGCAGGGACCTGTTCGTACCATTATAGCGTTATCATATGAGGGTTGGAAGGTAGCCGATACTACTTATGATCTCAAGGAAACCATTCATATATGGGCGGGTAAGCGACATTATCAAAGTGAATTAAGACTTTCGGGAAATGGACAGGACACTTTGATCACAGGAATAGTGAACCTTAAAGGAATGGAAGCCAAAACTGTTGATGGAATGAATTCAAAAATGCTCTACACTCACGGAAAACAAAGTGAAAATAAGGATATTTTAGGTATGGGATTGATCGTGCCTAAGGACGGGTTAATTGCTTTTAGTGCAGCTCCAGAATTTGGGGAGGGTGTCACCAACACGTATACTGCTTTGCTAAAACCGGTGAATGGTGTTTATCAATATTCATTTTATGTAGGCTGGGAATTAGAAAACTCCAAATTTAAAGAGGAGCAGGGTTTTGTAAATGCGCTCAAATCTGAGACTACACTGCTTTATAATCCAATTGAAATGGCCACCCAATTTTAAAAAAAGCAAGTTTGTGAATACTAAAATCTTTTTCATCGTATCGCTTATATTTAGCTCTTTTCTTTCCTTGCCAGCACAGGATGGTAAATTTAAAATGACCCAGATAGGGTCGAATAATCTGTTTGATGGCGCGTGGGAAATTCATTGGGGACCAGACGATCAATTATGGGTTTCTGAAAGGGTAGGCAAAAAAATATTTCGGGTGAATCCTAATTCAGGGGAAAAAAACCTACTCTATTTCTTTGATAATGCAGTACAGGATGAATCTCAAAATGGGCTGCTGGGAATCGCTATACATCCTGAATTAGGTAAGCAGGTAGCTAGCGATTTTGTGTATGCCTCATACACCTACATAGAATTAAACGTAAAGAAGCAAAAGATCGTACGGTTGACCTATTCAGTTGACAATAATGATGGTTTGCTATCAAATGAAGTTGATGTGCTAACCGGGTTACCATCCAGTAATGATCATAATTCAGGAAGATTAATTTTTGGGCCTGATGATAAGCTCTACTACACCATCGGAGACCAGGGTGCTAATAGATCTGGAAATGCTTGTAATCCCAATCTAGCGCAAGTCCTTCCGTCACAAGGTGAAGTGAACGCTTCAGATTTTTGGAATTACGCGGGAAAGACTTTAAGGATAAATCTTGATGGATCCATTCCAGAGGATAATCCAATATTGGATGGAGTAAGAAGTCATATTTTCACTTATGGCCATAGAAATGCGCAGGGTCTGGTATTCAGCTCATCTGGATTCTTGTATTCTGATGAACATGGAGATAATACTGATGATGAAATAAACCTGCTCCAAGCCGGTAAGAATTACGGTTGGCCGCATGTAGCTGGATACATCGATGACAAAAAGTACCAATATTGTAATTATTCAGTCGTTCAGGATTGTGAACCTGCTATGTGGAATAATTACGAATGTAATGCTGCAACTGTCTCAAACGAAGAAAGTAATTGGAGTCACCCCAACTTTATGCCACCAATGGCCACCATGTTTACAGTAGAAAATAGTTATGATCTTTTGGACCCTACCTGCGCTAGCAACTGGATTTGTAGACCAAATGTAGCCCCATCATCATTAGATATTTATGAAAATAGTGCAGATGCTATTCCAGGATGGGGTAATTCTCTATTAGTTGTAAGCCTCAAACGGGGGAGGGTTTATCGCTATGAACTAGCTGAAAATGGATTAACACTCAATCAAAATTATACCGAACATTGGAATACCGTCAATCGCTACAGAGATATTGCCATTCAGCCAAATGGTAAGTCCTTTTATATGATCACTGATAATGCTGGAGGTACAGAAGCAGCAGATGGGGAGAATAGGGCAAGCGACTTACAACATCCAGGTGCACTTTTGAAGTTTCAATATTTTGGTTTCGATGAGCTGGATGCAGACAATACCTTGTCTAAATTAACGATGTTGGGACAAAACTTGACGCCTACTTTTAGTCCTGAAATTACTACTTACAGCGTTATTGTTCAGCCGGAAACTACTTTTCTTTTTGTAGTTGCAGGCGCTACAAGCAGTTTGGCTACAGTATCGGTCGGAGATTTCGATCAAATACCGGGCACTGATACCGTGAAAGTGTATGCTGAGAATGGTGTGATTAACGAGTACACAATTGAAATCAAAGTCTTTGAGCCTGTCACTTTGAATGCGGACCAGAATACGTTTCGTGTTTATCCAAATCCGACCCTCAATGACTTAACTATTGAAGGGTATGAATTTTCAGGTGATGAAAGTTTTGAGATGTCTGATTTGTCAGGAAGAAGAATAGAGATTTTTGCTCAGCCTAAAAGGAACCATACATTCAATGTAGACATCAGTCAATTACAAAAGGGTATTTACTTTTTGAGAGTGATTGATGGGAGCCGTGTTCTGACTCAAAAGATATTTAAAATGTAAGGAAAATATAGAAGATATTTTCTTCTATAAACTCAAATAAATCTATTGAAATTTTAAAATAAAAATAATGTCAGAAGTAAGATTTGGTTCACACCCAGAAGATATCAAGAGGTTCATAACTGAAGAGTAAGGCGTGCGTTTTTACATTCCAGAAGTGATGAAGAAAGGGGAGATCACGGCAGTTTATTCTATGCATGATCGGATGATTACGCTTGGCGAAGTGCCTACTGGTAGCTCCCTAGAGCTTCCAACTTTCGATATATTAGAAGGCTGCTTTCTTCATAGAAAGAAGAGAATTAGGTATCATTAACGTCGGAGCAAAGGGTTCGATGACAGTGGATGGAGAGGTATTTGTGTTAGTGAATAGAGCATGTTTGTATGGGTAAAAAATCCATCACTTTTGCATGTGATTCTGCTACAAGTCTTGCTGAGTTTTATTTAAATTCTACTCCTGCGCATAAAGCTTATCCTATTGTGCAAGCTACCGTTGCTGATGCGAATAGCGTTGATCTTGGATCAAAAGTGAATTGCAACGAACGAACGATTTTCCAATACATTCATAAGACGGGTATTCAAAGCTGCCAGTTAGTCATGGGTATCACTAAGCTGCCGACAGGAAGTATTTGGAATACCTTTCCGCCGCATACTCACAATAGATGAATGGAGGTATATTTATATTTGCCAGAAGATCAGATTGTGATGCACTTTATGGGTGATCCGAAAGAGACGAGACACCTCGTCATGACAAACAAACAAGCAGTTATTTCTCATGAGTGGTCTATTCATTCTGGCGCGGGGACTTCTAATTATTCCTTTATTTGGGTATGGCGGGCGAAAACCAAGCATTTACGGATATGGACGGACACGCTTTAACCTCAATTAAATAATGATGTCTCCAGACTTATTCAGCCTAAAGGGTAAAATAGCCCTTGTTACAAGTTGCAAACGAGGAATCAGAAAAGCCATGGCCGAAGGTTGAGCAGAAACAGGAGCAGATATTATCGGCGTATCGGCCTCCTTGGAGTTTGAGGGGAGTGCCGTGGAGCAGTCCGTTCAAAAGATTGGCCGCTCATTCAAAACTTACCCATAAAGTATACGTCTGATTTAAAATGTATGAGATTAAGGCTTGCGCAGCTTGAAAAATGTGTGCCGTCCATGGAATGGCTGCTATGGAATAGTTTACATCAAGTAAATGGTCATTTTGAAAACCAGTATAATGCATAGATCGGACACTATGGACAGACGCTGGTAAAGTGGGCTTGTGATGCCGTTTATTGGAGCCAAACTGGAAGAAGAAATACCCAATAATGACACAAGACTTATCAACATTTTATTACTAACTCTAAGTGGAATTAATAAGATGTTCTCAGCAAAGTAACCAAAATACATCCCAGCTTTTACAATCCAATAGCGCCTAAATATGCGACCTACGGAGCTCATTAATTGATGAATTTCGGGTTGCTTGGGGGTGGAACTTAGGCCCCAACCGCTCTTTTTTAACCCCACTGAATCGTAAAAAGTCTTCAAATGATGGGCAAATTGCGATGATCAACACCTAGTGTTAGAAGAATTATTCCTGTCTACCAGTTTTTTTAGAATAAATAAATGGGCTTTACATAAAAATAAAACCATCATCTAGAAATAACTATATTTATCGCTGTATTCGGATATCACAACGAGTATTTAAAAGGCTATTTGAGCCTAAAATGTTCATTCTTTATCCCTGACTTAACCCTGACTTATACCTACTCTAAGCATATGGTATTTAATTGTTTTGTACGTTATACAGTTCGAAAATTTGTGGTACTTGTTGATCAACCGATCAACTCGGATTCGAAAATAGGACCCTGCGGTCTATTGCGGGTATCAATTAAGGTTGACACTTTTACAGATGGACTATGTGAGCTGTTAAGTATCTCGCTCGTGCAAACCATCAAAAAAAGAAAAATGAGTGTACTAAGTATTTGGCAGTTGTTAGGATTCCAAAGAATAATCACATTGGGAATAACAATGCTGATAATTGTGACTTGCTACTCGCAGGATATTGAATCTTTTAAAGATGCTACTCCTGTGAAGATAAGCGATGGCCTTTCAGCCAACACGATGCTTACCAGTAAGACCATAACAATTAGCGAGACCCTTTCTTTTGGCAACTTCAAGGCAATATCAATATCAATTTCTTTGGAGTGATAGAATGCTCCGCTTTAGGTCACATTCAATAGCCAGAAAGTTGCAGTTAATCAACCGGCGCTTCCTACTCGAATAGGTATAAGTCCTAAGTACAAGTGGCTCACTCTTCATGGAGGTTATCGAAGTTTGAGGTTTAGTGATTATACGCTCGGAGGTTTGATGTTTCTTGGAGGAGGAGTAGAAATTAAGCCTAAAAACATTCCGATTTACGCAAGTGCCATGTATGGACGCCTCTCTGAAGCCATTCAGCCAATTATTGGTGCAGGTCTGGGAGCATTCCAGCGCATTGGGTTTGCAGTCAAAGTAGTGGCTGGAACCGAGACAGACCAGATCGGGTTGATTTTGTTTCTTGCCAAAGATGATCTTAGTTCAATTGCGCTTGATGAAACACTTGATGATATACCGCCGAAAGAAAATTTGGTTTGGTATATCGTAGGTAAGAAGAAATTGGGTAAGCTTTCCTTGGCTCTGTAGTATGCTACCTCGGCACTCACCCGTGACACAAGAAACGAGGAATTTATCCTTAATGACCTGAGTTATTACAACAACCTTGGAAGATTATTTAAAACCACGTTCATGAGGTAACAATAGTAGTTTCCTACCTGAGCGATTTTTTGTTTTTTACTTTCAGAACGTGAATGACGGTTTTTTATCACTTCAATAATATCCTTTTAAAAAATGTCCTTTATGGAAGCTACGAATGTTCCTTTTGTCCATTGGTATTTTTATTCATTAGAGGGTTATAAATCTCTCCTTGGTATAAATCCACTCTATTTATACTCAGATATTATTTGCAAATAATTATAGTCTTCTGCATCAGTCTTTTGCTCATAATCTCTATAGCCGTTGCTATATTTCTTGTAATGAAGCCTGCCTTTGTCGGCTGTTATATTGTAGCAATTACTGACATTAATTGACGTATTTTCTTGGGCTATTACCTGTTCTTTTTTTTTAAAGACAGCAGGCTCATAGACTAACCGTGCGTATTAGGCTATAAATCTATAATCAATAGATTTCTTCTCTTGTTTGCTTTTAATGCCAGCTACGCCTTTTATAGCCAAATAAACAGCTTTGTTACGGATGGGTATCCTGAATTCTTGATGGCTTTGAGAAACCTTTTAATTCATACAAACTCGCTGGATAAACGAAAGGAGATTCATTCTATTAAGTGAACCTCTAAGATCAGCTTCTTTGTGCTTACATCTCTAAGCTTCTGGTTAGCGCCTATTTCAAAATAATCTAACAGTGAGCGTAAAACGTAACTTTTAAGACTTGATTCCAAACCGCTTTTGCGTCCACCAAATTATTCATGCTTTATAAAATAAACGGGAATTGAATTTTTTTCTAATGGGTAGTATTGAGCTACACATTTTTAACCTTAAGCCAAAGAGTTATCAGAGTGCCACAATTTCGAGGGCTTTTAAGCGCCTTAAACAATCTATTGATTTCAATGTTTTATAATTGTCAATTTTATCTAAAATCACTCCCTTATCTCATGGTTAAAAACTACATTTTCCGATTTGCATTACTAGCAGTTTTGGTAGGCACGTACGCTTGCGCTGAGAGGGATGCCAGGCCGGTTACTACTGAGTCTATGACCGCTTCAGGAGAATTTCTCTTTGAAGGCCCGAATACGCTTCAGGGTAATTTTTTACTTGACCTGAAGTCTCTGTCAGAGGAAATAGGTGTTGATCCCGAGCAGATATCCGCAGTGAATATTGAAGCAATCACGTTATTTTTTGAAAATGAAGAGACAGAAGGAGCGGTAGAGAGTATTTTGACACAACTGGTAAGTAACGAACTACCGCTGCAATCAGCCGGAACTTTAAGTGTGTTTTCCGGTGAAGAAAACCTGTTGAATGTAAACAAGGATTTTGACATTCTCGCTTACATCAAGGATCCTTCATCACAACTTATTGTAGATGCCAATCTCAAAAAAGATATGGATGAGCTTAGTGTCTCCATGGTTTTTCAATTGTCAGTCAAATATTAAAGATCCAATTTTCTATCCCCATAACAAGCATGAAAAAGACAACATTATTCTCCTTCCTGTTCAGTCTACTGATGATAGCCCAAGCAACTGTCAATGACGATGAATTAATCGGAATATGGAAGCCAAGTAACGGCAGATCTTTGGTGAAAATTGAAAAAATTGGTAATAAATATTATGGTCGAGTTGTTTGGCTATCCGAACCGAACAATGAAGATGGCACAGTAAGAACAGACATCAATAACCCAGATGAATCTCTGAGAACTACTCCGCTAAAAGGATACCGACTGATGAAAGACCTTACGCTCGATGAAAAGGAAAAAGTATGGACTGGAGGCACCATCTATGACCCCAATAACGGAAGTACCTACAACTGCACCATCGAAATTAAAGATGATAGCACGATAGAAGTAAGAGGTTATATCGGGACTGCTATATTTGGAAGAACAGACGTCTGGAAGCGCATGAAGCGCAAATGAGCATTAGGGGCTAACCAAACTGATCGTGAACTGAGCGAATAATGTATTGCTTAGTTCATTTTCGACTAAATAGTCAGTGTCATCAAATCCCCTATAAAATTCTCTTTCATCCAGATTGAATTGATAGTTAATTCGATAACCCGCTTGCACACCGATCCAAATAAAGTCGTTTATTCCACGATTATAAGATAAGCCCAGACGAATCTCCGATCGTCTCAATTCAACATCTTCAAAGCGATCTGTTCCTGTTGTGTTGTTGAAATCGTATTGATTGAAATTACTCAACCTGTAAGAGGCTCCTTCTACTTGATAGCCCATCATTAATAAAGAGCGACTATTCCATCGGTATCTCGCCTGAACTCGTGCTGGGAACAAAGCTTCCACGCCCCATTTGGGATTGTCAAACGTTTTATAATAATAGATGACAGGAAGTAAGTTGCGGGCTCCACCGAGATAAGTATGAGAGACGCCAACTCCCCACATCAAGTTATCGTTTGGTTTAAATCCATAAATCGCAGCAGCGGGTAATCGAATTTGACCGAGCGAGGGCATGTTATTAAAAGAATAATCACCATTTAACTCTCCTCCCAACTGAAAGAGTAAAAATCGATTTTCATTCAAGGGCTTAAAAATAGTTAGATTGGTATTGAGCCATTTTAGAGAATGATTCCTAAGTGTTTCTGAAAATGGATTACCCTGAATGTTATTATTTAGAGAATATCCCATTTGAACATAACTCACTCCCCAGTTAATCAGAATGTTGTTTCTAGATAAAATTGGAATGTTGGTGACCAAGCGAAAGCCGCTGTTGAAACCTACCTCAGCATCTCCCGCTGGATAACCACTGAATACATCCGAGCTGATAGTAGAAGATCCTTGATAGTCAAACCCTACAGATATCAATGGCGTGGGCTGCTGGCCTAGCACCTTATTGGTACAAAATGACTTGGTAGTCGCGCCGACTTCCTCAAACATGGATGGGTCGAAATCGTCAAAGTCATCAAGACTATCATCTTGAGCCTTTGCAGAATAGTTTAATAGACCAAACAGCACAAAACCGATGAACCCGATTTTAGAAGAAACAGTACCCGACATAGCTTTTTTATTTAAACGCCTAGATATATAATTCAAAAAGGCAGAAGTTGTTTAAAGGAGTCTCAAATGAGTGAAAAGATCTAATTAGTGTCAATGGACTTAGATGATGTGTTACTTATATGAAGTCTCATTTGGAGACGCCACACTTTCCTAAATCTGATGCTTTTCAAGGCACTTATTAGTGGAGAGATCTCATTACTTCCATTCATTTCAACCCACGCTCTTTATTGAGCCTGGTGTCTATTTCTTCAAAAGGTATAGGCATGAGAGGTTCATTGCATGCCATAATTCCGAATGATAGATTTCGTTAATCTAGACTTTAAGGTTATTGATTTATCGGAGAATCTTGTCATAAGGATGGAGTTTGATAAGCGCATGACTCAATAGTCTGACAGTTGTTCATTTAGGGAAGGTGCTATGAATGATCGTTTTGCCCACCTATTCTGGTCAGTAGTATCCCTTGTTTTAATTCCTTAATCAGGAAATTTAACTTTATGACCCAGAGAACCCAACCTAAAAATAATCTACAAATAGACTGGAAGATGTTCGCTACTACGGTTGGTGTTGTCCTCCTTATTTCTATTCCGATTATTGGATTTCACAATCAGGCAGCTATTGTTGTGAAAAAAATATACGATTTCATTACCCAAACTTTTGGTGTTGTGTACCTCTGGTATGGAGCAGGAGTGCTTGTCTTTTTGGTTTGGTTAGCTTTTAGCAAATATGGAAACAAGAGACTAGGAGAGACGAATAGTCAGCCAGAGTTCAAAACGCTCAGTTGGGTTGGAATGCTTTTTTGTTCTGGCGTAGGCGCTGGATTACTTTATTGGGCTGTTTTGGAATGGGGCTACTATCTCGAAGCGCCTCCTTACGGTTTAGAACCTAGAAGCATAAAAGCTACTGAATGGGCTTCTGCTTACGGGCTATTTCACTGGGGACCAACTGCTTGGGCTATTTATTGTCTGCCCACAATTGCTATTGCTTATCCTTATTATGTCCGCAAAGTGCCTTATCTGAGGCTAAGCACTGCGATGATTAAGTACCTTCCAAGAGGAGTAAATAGCCCAAGAGGTCGTTTTGTTGATTTTCTTTTCATGATTAACCTGATAGGAGGCACAGGTACCTCTTTGGGGCTGTCTGCGCCAATGATTGCGGGAGGATTCGCTATGCTGTTTGATATAGAACACGATTTTGTATTGGAGGTTGCTGTTGTGATTTTATCTGTATGTGTTTTTGGAACCACAGCATTTTTAGGACTCAAAAAGGGTTTTAAGAGACTTTCGGATCTTAATGTGTACTTGGCTTTTGCACTTCTTTTTTTCGTTTTGGCTGTAGGCCCAACCATGTTTATCTTGAAAGTAGGAACCAATAGTATTGGATTAGTTCTTCAAAATTTCATAAGAATGAACCTTTGGACTGATCCCATAGCCAACTCAGGATTTGTTGAGAATTGGACAGTATTTTATTGGGCGTGGTGGATAGCCTATGCGCCATTCGTAGGGATTTTTGTAACCCGAATTTCTAAGGGTCGAACAATCCGTCAGGTCATCGGTGGGATGCTGATTTTCGGTAGTCTTGGAGCGTGGATCTTTTTTATCGTATTTGGTAATTATGCATTGCACTTAGAGCTACATAATCTGCTAAATATTACGGAGTTGATGAAACAAGGCAGTAAAGAAACAGCATATGCCATAAGTCAAATAATTGTTTCATTGCCATTTGGTAAGGTGGCCTTGGTAGCCTTCATTTTAGTCTCCTTAATATTTCTAGCTACAACCTACGATTCTGCCTCTTTCAGTTTAGCATCTGTGAGCACAAAAGAACTAAAGGCCGGAGAAAATCCAGCCCGTTGGAACCGGCTTTTTTGGGCATTAACACTAGGAATCTTGCCAGTTGCTCTTTTATTCGTTGATGGAGGATTGAAGGTGATTCTATCCACCACTATTGTGGTTTCATTGCCATTGATGCTTCTTGGAGGTTTTATGGCTTCTTCGCTGATGAAGTTGTTAAGAGAAGATTCAGAGGAGAACAATATGGGTAAAAGTTGATTTGACCACCTTCAATGAACAAAAAGAGCCAAATCTAAGGAGAGTAGTCATTTACTTTTGAAATAATTAAAACGAATAATGAACTTCTTTAAACGCAAAGTAAACGTAGCTATCATAGCTGGTGCTTCAGGAATAGGCAAAGAGATTGCCAGAGCTTATCTAAATGAAGACGCCAATGTGTTCATTTGTGATGTGTCTCGTGAACTAATAGCTAGCTTTTCATCCGAATTCTCATCAGTTTATGTTGAACAAACTGATGTGTCAGATTACCAACAAGTCAAATTGTTTTTTGAAAACATATCAACACAAGTTGATCACTTGGATATTCTTATCAACGGAGCAGGAATCGCAGGGCCAACCGCTCTATTGGAAAATGTAAATCCATTAGCTTGGGATAAAACCATAAATGTCAATATCAATGGGATGTTTTATTGCTGTAAAGAGGCAATACCTTTATTAAAGAAATCGCCTGCAGCTTCAATTATTAATTTAGCATCTAATGCCGCGTTTTTTGGTTTTCCATTTCGCTCTGCATATACCACAGCCAAATGGGCGACTATTGGGATGACAAAAACGCTAGCCATGGAATTGGGTAAGGACAATATTCGGGTTAATGCCATTTGCCCAGGAAGTGTTTCTGGGGATAGAATAGATCGGGTGATTGAAGCGGATGCTCGTGAGCAAGGAAAGTCTATTGACGAGATTAAGGCTTCATACGTGAAACAAGTCTCTCTCAAAACATTTGTTGACCCTGAAGATGTTGCAAATATGTGTTTGTATTTATCATCTAATATGGGGCGATTTGTATCAGGGCAGGCATTGGGACTTGATGGACATACAGAAGGATTATCTACAGAAATTTAAATCATGAATACAATGAAAGCAGCTTGGTATAAAACATTTGGAACAGCCAATGAAGTATTGGAAGTTGGGAACTGGAAAACGCCTGAACCAGAACATGGCGAGGTTAAAATTAGAATACATGCCTCAGGGGTAAACCCCTCGGATACCAAAAAAAGAGCTGGGGCAAATCCTGCCTTACTTGATTTAGGTCCAGTGATTCCACATAGTGATGGAGCTGGAATCATTGAAGCGGTAGGGAAGGGTGTTCCTAGCTCCCGAATCGGTGAACGTGTTTGGGTGTGGAATGCTCAATATGGGCGTCAGGAAGGCACAGCTGCGGAATACATTTGTCTACCAAGCGATCAGGCAGTACGGATGCCTGACAATGCATCGTACGAAGCTGGGGCGATGATGGCTATTCCGGCAATGACTGCCCACCGCGCCGTATTTGCTGATGGTAATATTGCTGGGAAAAATATTTTAATTACTGGTGGAGCAGGTCGCGTGGGATACTACGCGATCCAATGGGCAAAATATTTCGGTGCTCAAGTGATTGCTACTGCATCAAGTGAGTCGAGTCGAGCTGAATGCGCAAGAGCCGGAGCAGATCTAATCGTAGGTCATCCTTCAGAAATGGTCAACAAAGAAATCATGGAATTTACCAAAGGAAATAAAATCGATCGGGTGGTAGAAGGTGATTTTGGAGCAAATTTTTTACCTGTCCTAGATATTATAAAAACCAGTGGAGTGATTGCTAGCTATTCATCGATGACAGACATGAATCCTTCGATTCCGTTTGTTCGCATGATGTTTTTGGACCTTACGCTCCGGTTGGTTCTTGTTTATGCAATGCCTAATGAAGCTAAGAACAAAGCAATGGCTGATATCACAGAATTTTTGTCCATGAATCGTCTCGATAATCGAATTGCTGCGACTTATCCTTTAGACGAAGTAGCAAAGGCACATTTAGCGATAGAAAAAGGGGGTAATAATGGGTCTGTAATTTTAACACTTTAAAGAATAATGAATTTGATAAAAAAAATAATGGCTAGTATCATTCTCTGCTGTTTCATTCTCTGTGTTCAAGCGCAGGATTTACCTTTGAATATTAGGCTGGAGGTCAACGATGAAGATGGAGTAATAATCAATAAAAACACCATTCAGGCATACCTCACAGTCAAGAACAGTGATATACAAGAAGTTCAATTCAGCGCCGAGTGGACTATTCTTACCGATGATTGGCAACCATTGAAAGTCGTCACGCTTTCGGAAACAGTTGAAGCTGGGCGTTCGCTTAGAATGGATTACCCGCTGTTTCGATTTCCAGCACCCGGTTTTTACAGGATTCGGGTTATTGTTAAACAAATAGGGTTTGACCCCCAGAATCTTGAACATGTAATTGGCGTTGATCCTGAAAAAATCACAGCACTCAAAGACGGACTACAAGACTTAGAGGAATTCTGGACAAGAGAGATTGCTGGTCTGGCCGAAATACCTCCAAACTATAAGTTAACTCCAATCAAGCGTGAAAGCTCGAAAACAAATCTTTTCGAAGTAGAGATGAAGAGCTACAATGGATTAACTGTTCGTGGCTGGCTTGAGGTGCCCAAGAAAAAAGGGGTCTATCCTGCATTATTACGCGTTCCTGGTTATCAGGAGAATATCGAACCTATCGATGCTGCAGATGACTTAATAGTCTTTTCATTTAACACACGAGATCATGGAGAGAGTGATGATTCTGATGGCAAGGCAACCAGAAGTTGGGATATGTGGGTGAGAGGCCTTGAGTCTATTGACAACTATTATTACAAAGGATTATTTCTTGATTGTATTAGGGCTATGGATTTTCTTGAAACTAGAAAAGATGTGGATCAAGACCGCATTGCGGTGTGGGGAGGAAGTCAGGGAGGTGGATTAAGCTTTGCAACGGCTGCCTTAGACGATAGAGTGGATTTATGTATTGCTGACATTCCATTCATGTGTGAGTTTCCAAAGTATTTTGAGATCACGCACTGGAAAGAAGTAGATACTTGGTTTTCAGAGCATCCAAAGGAAAACTGGGAATCCATTTTGAACACACTAGCCTACTATGACACCAAAAATTTAGCCCATAAGATCAAATGTCCTGTCTGGATGGGCATTGGTTTGCAGGATGATGTTTGCCCGCCAGCTACCAGCTTTGTTACTTATAATTATATCGAATCTGAAAAGAGCTATGTTGTTTATAAAAACGATTACCACAGCCAACCAGATGAGCACTATGAGAACCGTATGAAGGAGTTAAGAGCATATTTAAAAAATAAAAAATAGCGTATAGAAGTAGTTGATTTAATGAATATGAAAAAACGCTCTCCAAGTCGTCTTACATTCAGAGTGATTCTCCTTTATCTGATCTTTGCTTCATTGAATATTGAAGCACAAGAAGTAGTGGTACTTTGGGAAGGAGATGAAAAACCTTATTACAAGAAGAATGCGCTAAAAGAGTATGAAAAAGAGATGTGGGGAACCAAGTGTCTCTTTGATATTACCGAACCGACTTTGACGATATACCCTTCTGTCAATAGAAACTCGGCGCACGCAGTGATGATTATCCCAGGTGGTGGATATGAAATGGTAGCGATCAAGCACGAAGGGCATGATCTTGCAAAGTATTTAGCGAACAAGGGCATCACAGCTACTGTTTTAAAATATAGAATTCCTAAGACAGAATCTTCCGATCGACCACATTTAGTACCATTGTCAGATGCTCGTCGGGCACTTAAACTGCTTAGGCAAAGAGCTGATAAGTATGGTTTTGATCGATCAAAAGTTGGCCTGATTGGTTTCTCGGCAGGTAGCCATCTAGCTACTGTTTTGGGTCTTTGGAAAAGTGAAGATGAAAATGAGAATCCAAACTTCTCAGCGTTGATTTATGGTGTCACCGATGGCTCAGAGGCCAATTTAAAATGGTTGGAAGAATCGCTTTATCATAGAAAATTGAGTGAAAAGGAGGTTGAACAGAACACGCTATTGAACCTTGTAAATGAAGAGACACCTCCTGCATTTTTAGTACATGCTTATGATGATGATGTTTGCCATGTGAGGGAAACTACGCTTTATGCACAGAAACTGTTCGAAAATCTAGTACCAGTAGAAACGCATCTTTTCCTAAAAGGTGGTCATGGTTTTGGAATGGGTCGTAAGGAAGATGGTACAGATCAGTGGGTTGATCTTTTTGTAAATTGGGCTAAAAGGTTATCGATAGATTAGTCGAATTTAGGAGGGTGAATCTGAATACTGTATTAATTACTCATTTCCATTACACCTAATCCAATCAATAGGAATGCTTCAGCAGGCATTTTTTAATCAAGGGTATAGATAATCCTTTGTGAATACATCTTAGAGCCCGATTCCACTCTCACAAAATAGACACCAGATTTCATTATAAATCCATTAACGTTTTTGACATTCCAAATTACGGATTTGTCGCCGGGTAACTCTGCTTGGTTTACCAATGTAATGATTTCTTTGCCAGTCGTATCATGGATAGTTACGGATACAAATGCCTTGTCAATAACATGATAATTTATCCTGATTGATGAAGAGAATGGATTAGGATATGCTTCTATCATGTACGATTTGTCTTCATCATCAGTGGAGGTTATCACTCTTTCGGAGATTTGGAGTTGGAAAAAATCCCAGATTTCTTCACTTGCGTTTATATCCATGTTGCCAGAGCTACCAGGCCAATCATGTCCTCCATTGTTAATTTGATATAGCCAAACTTGATTTCCATTGATACCATTTGAGTATTTTAGACTCGTTACTGTACTGCCATCACTTGAGTTTGTATTGGGCAATTCCTGAGTTTCGTAATCCTTGCAATTGTTCTGATCTGCCCAAAATTGAAAGGATGTCATTACACCCAGATATGGCCCATAACCCTGATCATCGTCGATATCTCCTTCCCAATATGTGATATCATCATTGGTGCCATGGATCTTAAAAACGGGCATAGGGTTTGAACCTTGGCAGAGTAAAAAAGTCTCCTCCATCATTGTTCCTGCCACTGGGGCGATTGCCGCAAATATTTCGGGCGCCTCACAGGCCAATAAGTAAGACATATCCCCACCATTAGACATGCCAGTACTGAATGTTTGACTAGGATTCAAATTATAAGTGGATTGTAAACTGGAGGCAAGGGTTGTGATGAATTTTACGTCATCGACATTTTGTGTGTCATGAAATGAATACCTGACATTCCAAAATGGATTATTCCATTGATCTTTTAATCCTTGAGGGTAGCAGACCACAAATTGATTTTCATCGGCTATTCTGTTCATTTCAGAATAGTTTTCAATAGACGCGGCGTTTCCAGAATAACCATGAAACACAAAAACCAAGGGAGATTGAGGAGGTAAACCTGTTGGTATATGCATTCGATAGGTTCTATTGATTCCATCGACTTCTATATTAAAGCTTTGAGACCATAAGGGATGATTGGAGACCAATAGCACTAGCGCTAAGACGGTCGTGGCTATTAATTGAAGATATGTTTTCATTAGTTTTATCAAGTGTTTCACACAATGCTCAAATGTATCTAGAGTATTTTGACCTGCAAAGTATTGGATGTTTTGTCCCCTTAGAATGGATGTATTCACTGCTTAAAGTTTGTTAAAGAATTATTTTCGAGTCTTAAACACATATTTATGAAATTGAATGGGTAACTAAAGTGTTTGTTTCTTTTTTCTAAAAATGGGATATGCATCAATAGGTCAACCAAATAGACCACAATTAGGGGTCAAATTATCCACTCATTGGAATACGGGTCTTTATCAATTAGATTGAAGAATGACACAGGCTTCCGTTCTTTTACAAAAGCTAATCCTAATGCTGAGCTCGTTAGTTTTGGTATTAATCTGTGCTGGTCAGCCAAGTTCGACCGACTATTATTTCATAAGTCTCAACGAAAGTCATGGACTCACCAATAATGTAATCAATGATATCCAACAGGACTCTCACGGTTTTATTTGGGTCGCTACGGACGATGGACTGTTCAGATACGATGGAAAAGAATTCGAATCGTTCCGAACACAATCGGTGGCAGACAATGCTATTCCTAATAATGTTATTCAGGATTTATTTATCGATAGTGCCAATACGCTTTGGATTCTCACAGATTATGGTATTGGTCGTTTCAGCTATGAAAAAGGATTTCTAAAACCAATCCTTCAAGGATCAGATTCGCTCTCCATTAATTACAAAAGCGTAACTAGCATGATTGAAACTCCAGATGGGATTTTCTTTGGAACATTTGGAGGAGGGATTAGCAAATATGTAAATGGTTTTTTTGAAGTCCTTAGTGCGGATGACTCTTCCTCTTTTTACTTGGAAAATGAAGCCGTCTCTGTACTTTATCAATTTTCCGAGCATGAACTTCTTGTCGGTACTTGGGAAAGCGGTCTGCTGTATTATAACTTGATTAATAAAGAGCTCGGGCAAGTTGTACTAGACGATTCACACAGTAGGGTATTTGATATTCAGGCTGGTCCTGACGGGAGAGTTTGGGTGGGAACCAACAATGGACTTATTTCAATTGGAGAAAGTCTCTCTGATATTATGCTGCTTAATAATCGCCTCAATGCTGATGTTCCCAAAGACGACTACCTCAGTATACGTTTCCTTCAAGAGGAAATATTGATTGGTACACGATTCAATGGGCTAATGAGCATTAGGCTTGCTGATTTTCAAGATTCACAGGCAATAGTACCTAGATTCTATCGTCTGTCGCAGGACAAGAGTGGGCCATCCAGTAATACCATAAGCGCCATGTATAATGACAGCAAGGGTAACCTTTGGTTGGGAACTCACAATGGTGGAATCAACTTTGTTCAAAACGAAAAAGAGGCCATTCTGCATCTTGATAAGAACTTCAGCCAATCTTCATTAAGTTATTCAAACGTCTGGGGTCTTGCTGAGACTACCAACAATCGCTTGCTTATTGGTACAGATGGGAACGGTATTGACATGTATGACTTTAAAAGCCACAGCATGAGCCGTTGGCAGCACAATGATTTATTAAGAGATAATTCTGTACTTACGATTTTGGTGGATTCACACGATAATACTTGGGTAGGAACTTATAAAGGAGGTTTGCTGAGCATAGATTCTGATAATAATAGTACCTATTTTGAGGAGCTAGGAAGTACCGATATCCGATGCGTTAAAGAAACTAAGTTTGGGGAAATCATCGTTGGTACCAATGGCGGAGGGGCTTATATCTATAATCACGAAAGTCGTAGTTTTTCTCTTTTAGAAGCGACTAAGTACATGGATGTTCGAGATGTTGTAGAAGGAGATAATGATATACTATGGTTAGCTACTTTCGGGAATGGTCTAGTAAGGCTCAATAAGAAAACCCAGCAAATAGATATGTTTAATTGGTGGAAAAAGACTGATTTCGCGTATACGCCCATTGCTCACACTATTTATAAATCAGAAAATCATATTTGGTTAGGCACTAAACAAGCTGGACTCGTTCATTTTGATATGCATTCGCAGCAGTTTACAGCTTATGGTGAGTTGGAAGGTTTGTCCAATAGTTCTGTGAGATCAATTGTCTCCGATGAGAGTGGTTATCTATGGTTAAGTACCAATGTTGGTGTATCCGTGTACAATATTGCCCAAAGAGACTTTGTTAATTTCAGCACTTCTACAGACTTTCAAAGTGGGCGGTTTAATGATAACTCTGGGTGCTTGCTAAGTAATGGGCGAATTGCATTAGGAGGAGTATATGGATTAAATATTTTTTCTCCGAGGGAGCTTATTGGTCAAGAGGTGTTGCCCGAACTGATCTTAAAGAATGCCACGATTGTCCAAGCCGAGACTCAAGCAAGTCGTAATTATAGTAATAGTCCAATAATTGAGCGTATTCTCTTGAATCACGACGAACAATTTTTGGAACTCGAATTTGCACCTATTTCTTATCCATTTAATGACAGATATGCTGTTGAAGTAGCATTTTCTGGATACAATGATGGATGGCAACTTACATCTGAGAATCATTCTATGGTATTTAGAGGTTTGCCAGTTGGCAAGCATGAGCTGAAATACCGAATTACAGATGGTATTCGTTATGGAAAAGTAAAGAGGCTAGAATTGGTAATTGCGGCACCATGGTATCTGACCAAATTTGCTTACGTAGTTTATGTAATGCTTCTGTTAGGAGTCCTCTGGCTGGTAATGAGATATAACAATCGACAAGTAGCGCTAAGTGAAAAACTTGTTTTTGAAAAAAAATCACGGGCCAGAGAACAGGAGGAAATGGAGCAGCGCATACGCTTCTTTACCAATTTCTCACACGAGATGAGAACGCCCCTCACGCTGATTACAAGTCCAATTGAAGACCTTATTACTAAATTTAAAAATAGCAAAAGTCAATTGGCACTTCTCAGCATAATTCGTAGAAACGGTAGAGAACTCACTAAGTTGGTAAACAGGCTTCTTGAATTTAGAAAATTAGAAACGGAGAACACTATCTTAAACATTGGTCACCATGATATTAATATCCTTGTACAAGAGGAAATTGAATTATTTCAGTATCATGCGAGACATAAAAAGATTGAGATTCATTACGCAACAAGTTTGCAGCTGCAAGGCTGGTTAGATATTGAAAAGCTTCACATTGTTTTGAATAATCTACTTTCCAATAGTTTGAAGTATGTGGGAGAGCAGGGAAATATATGGATTGAACTTAAAAAAGAAGATTCCCAGTTGAAACTATTATTTGGAGATGATGGTGTTGGTATTGATAGTGATGATTTGAATAAAATATTCGAGCCATTTTTTCAAGGTAAGAATTCTTCAGAAGTTGGCGGGACAGGAATTGGGCTTTCGCTTTGTTCAAGTTTGGTGAAGGCACATGGAGGGACTATTGAGGCCGAAAAGAAAGAAAGAGGAATTAAGTTTTCTGTTACATTGCCGATTTTGAAAAGTGCTTACGAGAATCGGATGGATGTGAGATTTCTGAAAAATCAAACCGATCAAGAGGAAGATCATCTCGCCTACATTGAAAACAAAGACCAAGACAGTGTAATAGTTGCAGATATTAATGAAAAAATTATGGTCATTGCAGATGATCATCATGGAATTGCCGAGTACCTCTGCTCAATTTTTCAACAAGATTTTAACGTATTAGTAGCGAATGATGGTGCAGAGGCTTTATCAATGATTAATAAAGTAATACCAGATATTGTGATAGCAGATGTTATGATGCCTAAAATGTTAGGTACTGAGCTTTGCAAGGCCATTCGAAGTAGTGAGCAGACCAACCATATCCCACTCATTTTGGTTACAGCAAAAGATGGAAACGAAGCTAAAGTAGAAGGGTATGATAGTGGTGCGGATGCTTATATCACCAAGCCTTTTATTGCAGATGTAGTCATCTCTAGGGTGCATAACCTCATTGAAAACAGGAGTAACTTAAAAAAGCATTTTAATAATATACTTGAAGGTAAAAAAGATGAGGAAATCGAAAGCTCAGAAGAGTTTAAGTTCCTTAAGAAAGTGGAGGATTTGATCTTAAGCAATCTTGACAAACCAGACTTCTCTGTCTTAACACTCGCACGGGAGCTAGGCTATTCTAGAACATCTTTATATCGAAAAATGAAAGCCTTAACTGATCAGTCCATTAATCAGTTTATTCGTTTTGTTAAGATGAAAAAATCTGCAGAAATGCTGACTTCACGAAATGTCTCAGTCTCGGAAGTCGCTTTTTCAATGGGATTTACAGACCTGAAATACTTTAGATCTTGTTTCAAAGAGCACTATCACAAACTGCCTTCAGAATACCAGAAGAGTAATGCGCATGATGAAATAGAAATTGAAACATTAAAAAAAGCCATCAGTTTTAAATAATAGGTTTTTTTGCACGTTTTCGCCCTCCCTTACGGACAATTTTATCCCTCTTAAGATCTGGATTGGACACTAATTTTACAAATAATTACAACTTTAACTTTGACAGAAAATGAAACTCAAGAACAAAATTTTTAAAAGTACATGGTTCATTTTATCAATAGCCTTCGTAGCTCTTTTAGTAAGCTGCAGCGAAGAAGATGAAATACCAGAGGGTCCACCACCAGCAGGAGAGTTTATGGTTACTATTAACGCTGAACCTGGTCAGGATGTCACATTCACAGGCACAGTTACTGATGAGATCGGCTTAGCATCAATCACTATGACCAATACAGACCTGGCGCTAGAGGGTAATATCAATTTATCAGATAACCCTACTTCATTTACTGTTTCTTACAACTTTAATATTCAAGAAACAATTGCGGATGGCACTTACCCAGTGGTCATAGTAGTGACTAATACAGCGAATAAGACATTCTCCGCAGAGGTCAACGTAGTAGTGGAAACACCTGAAGTAATTATTACTGATGCGTACGATGCTATTTGGGTAGCAGGAGGAGTTCTCTGGTGGGAGTGGGGTACTCCAGAAGGTAACTTTTATGAGATGCAAAAAGACACGGAAAATGACGGTTGGTTTGAGATTGTAGTTCCAGCATGGGAAGGTTTTAACGAACTTAAATTTTTAGGTCAGAATGCATACGCGCCAAATAATTGGGGACTTGAAGATAATACCAATCCAAATTCTGATATGCAGAATAGTGAAGAAAGTCAGACAATACTGCTTCCAGTAAATGGAAAGAACCCTGTATATCATACAGTAAGGTTCAATCCTAATACTTTAGAGTATACTGCAGTAGAGTTGATTCCTGAAATGGAAATTCAGGAAACTATGTACATCGTTGGCTCTGGTTTTACTGATTATCCTAATTTGGATTGGAATCCTGAGCAAGCAATTGAAATGACGCGTAATCCTTATGAATATGGAGATTATCAATTTTTGGTTGAGGGACTTGTTTTTTCTGATGACGTATCACTAAAATTTCTAGGTCAAAACGATGGTTGGGGTCCAATAGATATGGGATTTGCGGGTGAATCAAGAGAAGTATTAGCTCCACAGAATTGGGTTGTGCTTGTAGAAGGAGATGGTACTTCCGATTTGAAATTCAAAGATCAGGCTGGTACCTACACGATCTATCTGGATTACTTTTTGAAGAGAGCTGTTATTTGGTATGATGGAGAATAACCCACGCTAGAATCTTTCAAATGACCATTAACCCAAAAACAATTAAGATGAGTTTCAACAAACTTAAGTTGCTTTGCTTTGCCTTGCTTCTGACCTTTTGGTCAGGAGCATTGGCTCAAAGCCAAAGAGTTACAGGAGTAATTTCAGATACCTCAGGTGAGAAATTGCCAGGAGTTACTATCCAGATTAAAGGGACATCCAGTGGAACGATCACAGATATAGAAGGTAAGTATTCCATTTTAGTAGATCAGGGACAAGAGTTGATCTTTTCTTTTATCGGATTTGAGTCTACATCAGTCTCAGTGAATGCTCAAACAGATATTAGTTTGACTTTGGAAGACAATGTTTCAGAGCTCGATGAGATAGTAGTAGTAGGGTATGGTACATCCACACGTAAAGACATAACTGGGGCAGTTTCCAGAATCAAAGGAGATGACTTCCAGCAGCGAACAGTAGGAAGTGTTCAAGAATCACTTGCTGGAATTATACCTGGGGTATCCGTAAGTTCCAATGGTGGAGCTCCCGGTTCCGGGGCTAACATACTTGTGCGTGGTATTTCAACAATCAGTACCAATAATAGCCCAATCTATGTGGTTGATGGGACTCCACTTGATGATATAGAGTTTTTGAATCCGAGGGATATCGCATCTGTTCAGGTATTGAAGGATGCCTCAGCCGCTTCAATCTACGGTTCTAGAGGGTCCAATGGTGTAATCATCATCACTACCAAAACCGGAGAAACGAATAAGACATCAGTGAATGTCAGTGCTAAATATGGTCTACAATCAGTAGCAAGAAGACCTGAAACGGCCAATGCTACAGAATATGCACAAATAAGAAATAGGGCAGCAGAGTTTGAAGGGAGAACTCAACCATACGACAATCCAGAGGCACTTGGAGAAGGCACTGATTGGTGGAATGAATTGACTCAAGTAGCACCAATCACCGATATAATGATTAGTGCGAGCAAGGGTACTGAAGATCTAAGAATAGCCAGTAGCCTTTCTTACTTCTCTCAAGATGGTATAGTGAAAGGTGGAGATTATAAAAGACTAGCGTTCAGGGTAAATGCTGATTATGATTTAAGTAAATGGTTCAATCTAGGAATGTCATTAAATGTGACGAATTCCTCAAACACGAACGGCCCTGATTTAGCTTGGGATTTACAGCGTTTAGAACCAGTAACTCCGATTTATTTGCCGGATTTTGAACGAGGAGATCGTAATGAATTTAGTATTTTTTCTCCAACTATTACAGATGTACCCAATGCCATGGGCGTGTTGAAGAGAAACTTCTCAACAACGGATCATATGCGCATAGTAGGTAATGTTAAAGCCAATATTCAGATTGCTGAATCGCTCTCATTGAATCTCACTTATGGCTTTTATAATAGCACATGGGAGAATAATGATTTTTCACCTACCTACAATATCGAACCAAACGATTTTTCAGATTTGAATACAGTTTCTCGTAATCATAACAACAGGTACAGGCACGTATCGAATAATATATTAACCTACGATAAGACTTTCGGGAATCATAAAATCAAGGTAATGGGTGGAATTACTTTTGAAACAGAGTCCCATCATACATTAAGTGGTTTTGGTAATAATTTGCCTAGCAATCATCCAGACCTTAGGTATCTCAACGCAGCTGTTCAGGGATATTTGGCAGGAGGTACAGATGAGAACTGGGGTCTATTATCATATCTAGGTAGAGTCAATTATTCATTTAAAGAGAAATATTTCATTACCTCAAACTTTCGGGCTGATGGTTCGAGTAAGTTTCCAACTGAAAATCAATGGGCATTCTTTCCATCACTTTCTGCCGGTTGGTTAATCTCAGAAGAACCATTCATCAAGGATAATATCTCATGGATAGAATTTCTTAAAATTCGTGGAGCATGGGGGCAGATTGGGAATCAAAATATTCCACTTGATGCTAGGCAATCAAATCTCGATAACGTCTATTACGTGTCCGGCCCTGATCAGTCTGTACGAGTTGGAGTTGCTCCTGGTTCTATTGGAAATGATCAGTTAATATGGGAAACCATAGAAGATATTAATGTCGGGGTTGATATGTCCCTATTCAGAGGAAAGATTGATTTATCATTTGATGCATATCAAAGAAATATTAAAGATATGCTCCTCACAAAGCCACTTCCAGCTTATTTAGGTCTTGGTTTTGATGAGCAATGGGCCAATGTCGGAACCATGGAAACTAAAGGTTTTGAGTTTCAGGTGACCTATAAGAATGTAGTGAACAGGGATCTCTCTTACAGAGTAGGGTTCACTGGTACGAATTCTCGTAGTACGATGACTCAATTAAACGGTCAAGATGATGTTTATTGGGAGGGGAATGACCAGCGATTAAATTTGTTAGGTTATACTACTGAAGGAGGCACGCCCAGTGAATTTTATGGTTGGGTAACCGACGGAATCTTCCAAAACCAATCGGAAATCGCCAATTATACAGACAATTCAGGTAATCAAATCCAGCCTTTGGCAGAACCAGGAGACTTTAAGTTTAAAGATTTAAATGGAGATGGTGTAGTCGACGATCAAGACCGGAAGGTGATTGGAAATCCAGAAGCGATGCTGACATGGGGGGTCAATTTTAATGTCAACTACAAATCGTTTACTTTAAGCGGTCTCTTTACAGGAAAAATTGGAGGAGATATTCTCACTCCCATCAAAGCGTATACGCATAGCGGTGCAGGTGGATACAATTCATACGAAGGACTTATTAACGACTCTTGGAATGGAGATGGTTCAACGAATTCACAACCTCGAATTGTAGATAATGATCGTAATCAGAACTTTAGATATTCAGATTATTACGTTCAGGATGGTAGCTACGTTAGACTTAAGAATATTCAATTAGGCTATCAGTTGCCAAAGGGATTATTGAAAAAAGCAAGACTGACTACAGCATCTATTTTCGTGAATGCTGAAAACCTACTGACCCTTACCGGTTACGATGGGATGGATCCAGACATTGGAGGTTACGCAACACTACGTGGTGTTGATTGGGGTAATTACCCTCTACCAAGAATAGTTTCTACAGGTATTAATGTTTCATTCTAAGAATTGAAAAAATGAGAAATAGCGTACTTATATTATTGACAATATTATTTACTGGATGTTCATCTGATTTATTAGATGAGCCGGTACTCGGTGTTCAGACCATAGATAACTATTACTCTAATGCAACTGAAGCCGAATATGCGGTTGTAGGCGCATATGCGTCCCTTAGTCCTGAAGACTGGTGGGAAATGGATTTTTTCTGGTTGATAGGTGATGTTTGTTCAGATGACGCCTTTAAAGGCAACACCATCGTTGGTGATCAGCTTGATTTTGGTAATATGGCCGACTTCAATATTAACCCGAATAATGAATGGTTAGACGTGAAGTGGAGGTATAGCTATATCACTATCTCAAGAGCTAATCTTATCATAGAAAATGTATCTCCTTCAGAGATGGACGAAGACCGTGCAAAGCAGTTTATAGCAGAGGCTAAGTTCCTGCGCGCATTCACTTATTTTGAATTGGTTAAGAATTTTGGAGGAGTACCACTGGCATTGGAGCAACTGAGTCCTAATGAGGCGCAACTGGAAAGAGCTACGGAGGAACAGGTTTGGAACCAAATCATTGAGGATCTCGAGTCTGCTTCAATGGATTTGCCTTCACGTGCAGACCAGCCGGCCAATTATATAGGTAGAGCGACACAACAAGCAGCTTGGGCTTACTTGGCTAAAGCTAATTTATTCTCCGAAAATTGGGCGAAAGCACAAGAGTACGCCGAGATGGTGGTGCAATCTGGTCAATACGATCTGGAACCCGATTTTGGAGATGTTTGGAGTTTAACCAACCCTAACGGGGTGGAATCAGTTTTTGAGATTCAGCATAATTACGATGACGTTTTTTATGTTGGAAACGCACTACCCGCAGTGACCAGAAGTAGATCAGATGGAGGCTGGGGATTTGCAACGCCCTCAAGTAACCTAGCGGTATATATGGCTGGAGATGCAAGACTTGCGCATACCATTATCACCCAAGGAGATAGTATAGATGCTGATCATCCTTCTTATGATACTAACCTTGCGGAGAACGAATCTGGCAGAAACAATAGGAAATATTATTTATCAGTAGCAGACCGTGCACCTTTGGACGAGCATGTAACTAATGGACTCAATCATATATTGATGAGATATGCAGATTTACTATTGATCCACGCAGAGGCGGCTTATCGAAATAGTCAAGAAGGTTCGGCACAATCATCTATGAATAGGGTAAGAGCTAGAGTTGGTCTTGCTGCGATTACTCCATCTGGTGAGGACTTGTTAACTGCTGTACGCGGTGAGCGACGAAAAGAATTAGCCTTAGAAGGTCATCGGTATTATGATCTCAAGAGGTGGGGAATTCTTGAAGAGGCTATTACGGATTTTGTGGACTATAACCTTAATAGAAGTAGCGATCAGTATGATTCAGGAGATCAAAGCGGGGAACTCTTTGATGCTTCGAAACACTACCTCTTTCCAATACCACAAACAGAAGTCGACTTGTCTCAAGGTAGAATCCAGCAAAATCCAAGTTATTAACAGATTCAATTGATACTAACAGAATTTATGAAATATCTAGTAAGTGCGTTTCGAAGAACGTTACAGTTGAAATTGAGCATTTTGGTTGCAATACTCTTTATTCAGTGTCAGGATAAAACTAACCCTGAGCAATCGAGTGACCACTTAGCTATTTCTCTTGAGCTTGGCCTTACTGAACAAACGATCCATAATTTCGGAGCTTCTGATGCTTGGAGTACACAGTTTGTTGGAGCTAATTGGCCAGACACCAAGAAGAAGCAAATCGCTGAGTGGCTTTTTAGTGAGGAGTTAAATGCTGATGGAAGTCCAAAAGGTATCGCTTTATCTGCCTGGAGATTCAACATCGGAGCTGGCAGTGCATACCAAGGAGGAAATAGCGGTATTAACGATGAATGGCGGAGGGCTGAAAGCTTTATACTTGAATCAGGCGAATATAATAAAGCGGCACATCAAGGTCAACGATGGTTTTTGCGTGAAGCCAGAGCATACGGTGTGGAAACATTCATTGGTTTTTCTAACAGTCCACCCATAGCGCTGACGAAGAATGGTAAGGCCTATTCTTCTGGAGGGTCCTGGGCCAATTTACCTTCCGAAAACCATGATGATTATGCGGAGTTTTTGGTCGAGTCTATCAATATTTTAGAAGAGGAGGATGGAGTAATGCTGGATTACATAAGCCCGTTTAATGAACCTCAGTGGAGCTGGGATAATTCTGGACAGGAAGGTAGTCCTTGGCAAAATGAAGAAATAGCTGCGGTGACTAAACAGCTAAATTCAAAATTACAAGAGGCTAATTTAAACACGAAAATAGAAGTACCCGAAGCTGGTCAGCTTAACTTTCTGTATCAGCGAAATGCCTCATCTGGGAGAGACAATCAGATCGAAGCTTTTTTCGACGCGGGATCGAGTAATTATATTGGTAACCTTAGTCATGTGGCGAATAAGGTGGCTGGCCATAGTTATTTCACGACATGGGAACTTACTGATATGATTGACATCAGGAGAAATCTCCGTGCAGCCGTAAGTTCTCAAAATGACTTAGAATTTTGGATGACAGAATACTGCGCACTTGAAAATAATGCGGAAATCGAGGGAAACGGTCGAGACTTAGGGATGAACTTGGCGCTATATACGGCGAGAGTTATCTATTCAGATCTAGTAGTGGCTAACGCTAACGCGTGGCAATGGTGGTTGGCTGTAAGTCCTTATGATTACAAGGATGGCTTAGTATATATTGATAATAACACAAACGATGGCGAGATCTATGATTCCAAAACCCTTTGGGCATTAGGTAACTTTTCCCGATTTGTAAAACCTGGAGCAACTAGAGTGGCGGTATCCCGATCGGATTTAAGATCCGTAGAGCAAACTCTTGGAGGATTAATGACCATCGGTTTTATCAACCCTAGTGGTGAGAAAGTAGCGGTAATTATCAATTACTCTGACATTGATATTCCAGTGAGAATAAATACCTCCGAACAGGATTCAAGTAATTGGAGCCAATACAGGACTTCCGCGATAAGTGATGAGAATTTGAAAAAATTAGAGAACTACGATTCTAAGAAAATTCTAGAAGTGCCTTCAAGATCCATCACAACATTAGTTCAGTAGAGGACTATACTTCGTAAGTAATTAGAAATAATTTTTTATCCGGCTGAGCGCGTGATACCAATCAAAGCTCAGTCGTTTAGGCTAACCCAATAGATATGAAAAATAAAATTAAGCTCTTCATTGCCGCTATAATTATGGTACAAGTTGGTCTAAGCCAAGCCAAGTTAGCATGGCAGAACCCTGAAGTGTTTGAAGTGAACAAGTTGGAAGCAAGGGCTACTTTTTATCATTTCTCTGATGTTGACAAAGCGATGACTAATGACTGGAACCAATCCGATAATTACCAGTCCTTGAATGGTATCTGGAAATTCAACTGGGCTAAGAGCCCTACTTTGCGACCAATCAATTTCTTTGAAAATGACTTTCCGTCAAAAGATTGGGACGAAATCAAAGTTCCGGGTAACTGGGAATTGCAAGGGTTTGGTATACCTATCTATACCAATGTGAAATATCCATTTCCTAAAAACGTACCACATATTCCTGAAGACTATAACCCAATTGGAAGCTATAAGCGAGGCTTTGAATTGCCAGAGAACTGGACGGATAAGAAGATCACATTACACTTTGGCGCAGTTCGTAGTGCCATGTATGTATGGGTAAATGGGGAGCGCGTGGGTTATAGTGAAGGGAGCAAGCTACCTGCTGAGTTTGATATTACCGACTTTGTTGGCCCAGGGGAGAACCAACTAGCTGTAGAGGTGTATCGATGGTCAGATGCTAGCTATCTGGAAGATCAGGATTTCTGGCGCCTCAGTGGGATGGATAGAGATGTCTATCTCTACAGTACCCCAAAACAATCCATCGCTGATTTCCGGATTCAGGCGGGATTAGATGCAACTTATACAAATGGAGAATTTGAGCTCAAAACCAAATTTATCAACACTGACGCTCGCACTAAGTCCATTGACTATGAAATCCAGATCTTAGACGCCAACATGCAGTCTGTTTTTTCACAATCTAAATCCTTGAAAATTTCAGTTGGACAAACTGAAAATGTGATCAAGACTACACTTGAGCGAGTAAAACAATGGACTGCTGAAACACCTAATTTGTATACTTTGGTCTTAGTAGCTAAGGATAGCAAAGGGAAAGTTATTGACGCAACCAGTCGAAAATTTGGCTTTAGAGAAGTTGAAATTAGCAACAGTCAACTGTTGGTAAATGGCGTGGCTATTTATCTAAAAGGAGTCAACCTTCATGAACATAGCGATACTTCTGGTCATGTAATTGATAAGGAACTCACCTTGCTCGACATGAAAGTCATGAAAGAAAATAACATCAATGCGATACGCTGCAGTCATTATCCAAAGGATGAAAATTTCTATGAGCTAGCTGATGAAATGGGTTTTTATGTGATCGATGAAGTGAATATCGAAACACATGGAATGGGTACCACTAATCAGGGATTGGATAATGATGAAGAAGCAAAATCCATTCACCCTGCTTACAGACCTGAATGGAAAGAAGCATTTCTGAGTCGCACCAAACGAATGTTCGAAAGAGATAAAAACCATCCTTCCATTATTATTTGGTCTCTTGGCAATGAGGCAGGTAATGGAGAAAATTTCTTTGCCACCTATGATTATTTAAAAAGTGTTGATTCCACTCGTCCAGTGCAGTATGAAGGAGCCACTAATTACGATAATACGGACATCCAGGCGCCAATGTATGAGACACCTGAGCGGATGCTAGCGTATCTCAATTCAGGAATATCAAGACCCTACATTCAATGCGAATATGCTCATGCCATGGGTAATAGTGTTGGGAACTTGAAGGAGTACTGGGATGTAATGGAAACTCATGATATTTTTCAAGGAGGTTTTATCTGGGATTGGGTAGATCAAGGTTTGCTAACTCAGAATGAAGATGGAACAGCTTATTGGGCTTACGGAGGAGATCTTGGTGGAGAAAACCTCCAAAACGATCAAAACTTCTGCCTGAATGGATTGGTGAACCCAGATAGGAGTCCACATCCAGCTTTGTATGAAGTAAAGAAGGTGTATCAATATGTGAAGTTCAAAAGTTTTGAAAACGGTCAATTGCGCATTCATAATTGGTACGACTTTAACAATCTGGATCAATTTGATTTTGAATGGACTTTGCTGAAAAATGGTCAGGAAGTGGCATCTGGAAAATTACCTGATATTGAATTGGCTGCCCATCAGGAGGCGACTTATACCTTGGATTTACCAGCCTTTGATGACGCGGAGGAATATTACCTCAATGTTTCAGCCAAGTCAGCGACAGACATGCCATTAATCTCAAAGGGATATGTCTTGGCAGAGGAAGAGTTTTCATTGACTAAACCATTGACCTATTCCTTTGATAGTAGTTTGGATGGTATTTTGAGAATTGAGACCATTGATAATAAAGTGGCCATTTCAGGAGAAAACTTCACAACAGAATTTGATAAGACTAGTGGAAGTATGAGTAGGCTAGATTATGGTTTTGGGAATGTAGTCATAAGCCCGATCTCCATAAATTTCTGGAGAGCACCCACTGACAATGACTTTGGGTTTAATATGCAGAGCGATTGGCTAGAATGGAAAGAGGCATCAACGAATCAGGTTTTAAGTAGTCTTTCCATAACAAGCTCTTCAAAGCCTAGCAAGGAATTGGTCAAGGGTAAAGTAAAAAATAATGACATTATTGTCAAAGCCGTTTACTGGTTACCTCAAGGGGGGCAAAGTCAAATTACTTATACAATGAATGTAAGGGGTAGTTTGAAAGTAGAAGCTATGGTGACAGGTCTTTCTGAGGATTCAAAACCACTACCTCGATTCGGAACTAATTTTTCTCTAAAGAGCTCATTTAACCAAGTGAATTGGTTAGGTCGAGGGCCACATGAAAATTACCAAGATAGGAGTACAGCTGCTTTTGTAGCTGAATATTCCTCAACGACAGAAAAGCTATATTTTCCTTATATCCGGCCGCAGGAAAACGGGTACCGTACAGAAGCTCGATGGCTTTCTCTAACGGATGACAAAGGTCAAGGAATAATGATCCAAAACATAGGTCAGCTGCTGGGATGGAGTGCATTGAATAATACAATTCAGGATTTTGATGAAGGAGTACAAAAAACCAATAGACACACCGTGGATATAGTACCACAAGACCTGGTTAATGTGAATATTGATTATGATCAAATGGGTGTTGGTGGAGACAACAGTTGGGGATATCTGCCCATGGATAAATATCAGATCAAACCTACTGAAATTGTGTTTTCATATTTGATTTCTCCCTTGAGGTAACGTTTGCCTAGAAAGGAACTATGTTGATTGAAAGCGTTTTTCACAAAACATACCACTTTTTGATTATCAAGAATAAGATTAGCCCCCTACGTATTACTAAAGGCCCTTTGAGTTTTACTCGAAGGGCTTTGATTTTTTACCTCAATGGATAATCCTTCACGCTGAGCTCTTTCTTTAATTGGAGAAAACTCCCCGATGACTCTGCCTCGGGGATAGTTGATTTTGAGAAATCCTCTATTTATTCATGGACTTATTACTTGCTTTTGAGTCTTACTTGTGCGCGCAAAACCATCCCACAACATCCGAGTGTTGCTGGGCAAACCTTTATCAACACGATTTATAACGTATTGGTTGTATCCTAGCGTAGTTCCGACTTTTTTGGCAAATAGACTACTGCGTAATCACCATTTCGCTTTGAAGGGCAATTTCTAATTCCTCATTGGTCGGGATCACCCACACTTCTACTTTGCTGTTTACTGTTTGAATCGAGCGATTCCCATCCGTGTGTGCTGTGTTTCTGCTTTCACTCAATTCGATACCGAGTATTCCGAGGTTTTCACAGATCAAACCTCTGAGCTCTGCACTGTTTTCACCGATTCCGGCAGTGAATACAATCGCATCCAAAGTACCCATTTCAGCCGCATAGGCGCCAATGTATTTTTTGATACGTTGAGTGTACATGTCTATTGCTAAGTAAGCATTGGCATCACCGGCGGCTCTTTTTTCCATTACGTCGCGCATGTCATTGCTGCCAGTAATCCCTTTCAATCCACTTTTTTTGTTAAGCATTGTGTCTATTTCGGCAAAAGACATTTTTAGCTTAGTACCCAGAAAAAATGGAATGGACGGGTCTATATCTCCCGATCGTGTCCCCATCATGAGACCTGCCAGTGGACTTAGCCCCATACTGGTGTCGAGGCATTTTCCTCCTTTTACAGCGGCCATGCTACAGCCGTTACCCAAATGAATTGTGATAATCGCGGATTGTTCAGCAGGTTTTTGTATCAACTGTAGCGCCTGCTTGCTGACGTACGCATGAGATGTTCCGTGCATACCGTAAGCCCGAATTTTATCTTCTTCATAGTATTTATTTGGTAGAGGATATCTGTAGGACTTTGGAGGCATAGTCTGGTGAAACGCTGTATCAAAGACGGCAACTTGAGCAGCTTTAGGAAAGAATTTTTCTGCTACTTCAATACCTTGAAGATTTGAAGGGTTGTGAAGCGGAGCGAGGGGAATGAGTTCTTTTACTTTGGCTTTTACATCCTCCGTGATCAGCATTGCTCCGCTATAAGTTTCGCCACCATGCACTACCCGATGACCTACAGCGGCTACTTCGCTGGTATCTTTGATGATGTTGTTTGCATTATCAGTAAGTATAGCGACTATTTTCTCCAGACCGGATACATGATCGGGGATAGCAATTTCCTCTTTTGTTTTCAGTTCTTTTCCATTTTGAAAAACGGAAAAGGAAATGGACGAGGAGGCATCACCCAAACGATCCACAGCACCTTTGGTAAGTACTTGTCTGCCTTTCATTTCGAATAATACATATTTGATAGAAGAGCTTCCGGTATTAATGACTAAAATTTTCATAAACGCTTTTGATTTGAAAACTACTTCTGAATTTGGGCTTGGATTGCAGTGATAACCACAGTATTCACAATATCGGTAACAGTACAGCCCCTGCTTAAGTCATTTACTGGCTTGTTTAATCCCTGAAGTACAGGACCAATAGCAATGGCTCCTGTTTCTCGCTGCACAGCCTTGTAGGTGTTGTTTCCAGTATTCAGATCAGGAAAAATCAACACGCTTGCCTGACCAGCAACTTCAGATCCTGGTATTTTTTTCTGTCCAACTTCCATATCAACGGCTGCATCGTATTGTATAGGGCCTTCAATTTTAAGGGTTGTATTTTTAGCTTTTGCGATTTCGGTTGCGGCACGTACTTTTTCTACTTCTTCCCCTTTTCCAGATGATCCGGAGGAATAAGAGAGCATAGCCACCTTTGGTTCGAGTCCAAAAGCAATAGTCGTTTCTGCTGAGGAAAGGGCAATTTCTGCAAGTTGCTCAGCTGTAGGATTGGGATTGACGGCACAATCACCGTAGACCAATACCCTGTCTTCCAAACACATGAAGAAAACTGAAGAGACTACTGAATAACCTGGCTTTGTTTTGATTAATTGTAGCGCTGGACGTATGGTGTGTTGCGTAGTATTTATGGCTCCTGAAACCATGCCGTCGGCATCACCTAAGTGTACCATCATCGTTCCAAAATAGGTGGCGTCTCGCAGCAAGTCTTTGGCCATATCAATATTGACACCCTTATGTTTACGGGCTTCATATAAAGCAACTACATAATCTGAAAATTTAGGATGATTCACTGGGTCAATGATCTCGATTTTATCCATATCAAGTATCAATCCTAACCTTGAGATGTCCTTATGGATTTGTTCTTCATTGCCCAAAATGATAAGGTCCACCAACTCCTTTGAAGTAAGGATTTCCGCTGCTTTCAAGATGCGTTCGTCTTCGCCTTCCGGCAACACAATTCGTTTGCGGTCAGACTTGGCTTTTTTGAATAACCGATACTCAAACATTTTGGGCGTCAGTACGCTACTGGGAGACAAAACTTTCATCTTCTCCATGAGTTGATTAAAATCGATATTTTTCTCAAAAAGCTGCAATGCCAAAGAAATTTTTCGATGGTTAGTGGGTTTGATATAAGAACGCACATTAGAAACATTATGAGCTGTATCGAATGTATTGGTCTCCACGGTAAGTATGGGTACAATATCCGTGAGGCCTTTTAATAGCTTGTGATAGGCTTCTTCCAAATCATAACCAGCGGTTAAAAGAATGCCACTCAACGATGGATAATTAGATGATTGATGTGCCTGCAAAGTCGTCATGACTATATCTCCCCTGTCACCAGGAGTGATCACTAGGGAGTTCTCTTTGATACGCTTGAGGTAATTGTGAGGCTGCATTGCAGCTATAGTGTAGTAGTATGCAAGTCGTTCTAATTGATCTTCGCCATACAAAACTTTAGCGCCTAGCCCCTCTACAATTTCAGCAATGGTTGGACTGCTTAGTATACGATCTGCAGGTAAGAAATCTACGTTCAGCAAATCCTTTGGCAAGTGTGCCTTAAGCTCTTTCTCTAGAGGGATTTTAACCGAGTCGGGTACCAGATTGACGATCACCTTGAGTACTTGACATCCCGTACTTATAAAGCTCTCTACATTTTGGTAAATGACATAGGCGAGCTCTTCAATACTCGTTACTTCGTCGGCCTTGCCTACAACGACCACCGGACTACCAAGATTTTTGACAATTTCCTGATTCAGGCTGTACTCAAATACGGAGCTTTTCCCTTCATAATCTGATCCTTCAATGACAATGAAATCAAACTTTTCTTCCAGCGCCTTATATTTTTCAATAATACCATCTATGATTTCATCATGCTTCCCACGAGCCTCTAGGTCCTGGAGTTGATCCGTGGTATAGCCATATAGCTCCTCATATTTGGCTGTTATATTAAAGTGATTCGTAAATAGCTCAATATCCTTATCACGGGCTTGTTCAGGTTTGCTTTTGATGATGGGCCTGAATATGCCAACCTTTTGCGTAGACCGCAGCAAGTGTTCCATAAAACCAAGGGTAATAATTGATTTCCCACAATATGCTTCTGTGGGGTTGATATAAATTGAGTTATTCATGTCTGTTGTTGAGAGGCCTGGTTAAAAAACCTAATGATCTAATGCTTAGTTATCGTCCTGATTATAAAACATTAATTTTTCACAAAACTAAAGGAGTGATACAGTAATGAACATAATATAGATCATGAAAATATCAGAGTCTTATCATCTAAGTACTTATTAAATCGTTTTTTTGTTTTGAATATTATCTTCTGTGTACTATTTCCCGATGCTTGCATCGAATAAAAAGCAATTATCCGACTTCATACCTTTTTACGGTGCTCCGGTTTTTTTGATTACCAACTCACAATTTTCATAAAACTAGTTTTCGGAGTGCGAGCGCCCGAGATCGGAACGGCATCCTTTTTTGCCTTTTTAGGCAAAAAAGATATAGTGTAGCGCTCGTGAAGGCGCCCAAATTCTTACCTGTGTTTGCCCTTTCGCCTTTATGGTTTTGGAGAATTATTGTATAACACTTTATAAGGTTTTGGTGATGAGGAATGATTTTTTTGGAGCTGGTTATGTTGATGTTTTGGAAATGTTGATGTAAAAAAGACCCCAACAAGGTGTTTTATGTTGTTGCAGGGTTGGTATTGAGTGAGTAAACCTAATGACAAGCTAGTGGTGAAATGGAAATAGTGCTAAATATAGCAAATGGAAAAGTCTTGGAAATATTGGTAAAGGAGAATACTATGGGGATAGATATTTAGTCGATTTAAATCAGGGCGACAGTATACTAGAGAAATTTCCTGAATGATAGTGATATCGTTGAGAGGAGTGGTTTAATCTTATTGATCAGTCAAGACCCATGGAAATTATAGGGAGTTGATGTGATTAATCGTCCGGTTTTTTATCAAATTGCGAGTGAGAACTAATTGATCGTCAAGAAATAGTTGAAAAGCGGGTTGATTTAAAAGCACAAATATGAATAATACAAAGAGGACATACATAATGTCCATGCTCATTATTGGAATGCTATTTTTTACGATTGGGTTTGCGACCTGGGTAAATGGTACCTTAATACCGTATCTAAAAATAGCTTGTGAGCTCGAAACCGAAGTTCAGTCCTATTTGGTAGCAACGGCATTTTTTATTGCTTATACATTGATGGCTTTGCCTTCCTCTTACGTATTGGGCAAAGTGGGATATAAGCGAGGGATGTCAATTTCTCTCGGTATAATGGCCATTGGAGCATTGTTATTTGTGCCTGCTGCTACTGCTAGGAGTTTTGATCTCTTTTTGGTAGGCTTATTTATCATCGGTACGGGTTTGGCTCTTTTACAAACAGCCGTAAATCCGTATGTTTCAATTATAGGTCCAATAGAAAGTGCTGCTACTCGGATAAGTATTATGGGTATTGCCAATAAAGTGGCAGGTATTTTGGCAGGTCTTATTTTTGGCTATATCACTTTGAGTGATGTTGATGCCTTAGAGCTATCCTTGGCGAATATGAGTGTGATGGAAAAGGCAGTCACTTTAGATGAGTTGGCTTCAAGAGTGATCGTCCCGTATTATATTATTTCTCTCGTATTGGTGGTGTTGGCAGTAGCTATCTGGCTATCAAAACTCCCCGAAATAGCGGAGGTAAAAGAGGAAGCATCTGGGCCAAATAAGAAGGCGGAGCACTCAAGTCTATTTTCTTACACACATCTTTTATTAGGCGTGTTGGCGTTATTCTTATACGTGGGTGTTGAGGTAATTGCCGGGGATACGATCATTAGCTATGGAAAGTCGTTAGGAATTCCACTTTCAGAAGCGCGATATTTTACTCAGATAACCTTGGCTTGCATGCTTGTAGGTTACGTAATCGGCATTTTCACTATCCCTAAGTATATTTCTCAGTCAAAGGCTTTGGCAATATGTGCTGCTTTGGGAGTTTTGTTCTCCATAGGAGCATTGGTCACTACAGGTTTCAGTTCGGTGATTTTTATTGCCTTACTAGGTTTGGCTAATTCGCTCATGTGGCCGGCTATTTTTCCGCTTTCCATATCCAAGCTTGGTAAGTTTACAAAAAATGGCTCTGCATTATTGGTGATGGCCATTTCGGGTGGAGCTATTTTGCCTTTACTTTATGGCGTACTTGCTGACATGATGAATGGGCAAGACGCTTATATTATCCTTTTGCCGTGCTATATCTACATCTATTTCTTTGCGGTGAAAGGGCATAAAATAGGCTTAAGTTGAAAGATTTATAGGAGGGTATAACAGTCAATTTTTCGTTCATTTAAGGGTAATTTGAGGACACACAATTATTCGGTAATATTATATTAAATCGCTTAGGATTTTGCGCTGAAAATGATAGACAAACACCTATTATTAGAGAGACTTATTGATGTCAAAAAAGGCTTTTTTGAGAGTTGATATTGGAGTGAAAATTATTAATGTTGGGTTGGTTAGATAAGGTTTGTTGATTAAATAATTAACTTTTTTCATACCCTCCTTACCGTCAAAAGAATTTGTTTCAAATGCTGTTTCAAATTTCGTCTTGTGGGTTTTACGCTATTCTTGCATCAATTAAAGAGCAATGATTCCACTTCATACTTTGTGAACCTGCTCTGAGGTTTTGATTACTATCAGAGAAGTTTCTGTTGGTACAGAAATAGCTGTATTTCACTAATCAAAGAGTCTTGACTCATATATGAAATTCAGAATTGGATAAAAAAACCCCTTATTTGATAATAAGAGGGTTTTATTTAAAACGCTGAATCTCACATTGTGGGTCTTATTGTTCGATGCTTACATTGAATTAAGAATATTGATTCAACTTTATTCCTCGTAAGCTTACTACGTTGTTCTTAAATTACGATTTTCTATGGTCTCTTAGTTTTTTCAAACCATAGGCGCCACCCGCAGCGAGTAATAAAGATATCCCACCATCAATGGGTGTTGCAGGAGGTGCTCCTTGAGCAAATAAAGGCATAGCCATAAGAACAAGCGCAAGCGTGCTCAGGGAAATTTTGAATGATCTGTTCATTATTTTATAGTTTATTTTAGGAGGAATTTACGAGACATGTAATGACCTTCCGATTCGATGGTCATAATGAATAGGCCTTGTTTTTTGAAATCAACAGACCAATTTTCAGTATTGAGCGTTACATTTCTGAAGTTGGCTAACTGTGAACCGCTTATAGTATAAATGCTAATATTGGCGTTATCAATATGCGCTTCTGAGAGGATATTTATTTTCCCTTGAGCACCAAATACAGTGAAGGTACTTTGGTTCTCTAAGCTAAGAATTTCGGCCGGGCTTAATAATAATTGAAATCGCTTAGAAGTATACAGTGAACCAGCGATAGAAAAGGATACTTCATTGGTCTCACTGAGATTATGAATGATTCCAGTCTCATTATCAAGAATAGAGATATTTATACCTTCAGCAATCCCTACGAGTTCATTTAAATGCAATTTGTATTCTCCGGTTTCAGCCAAGTCCATTCCCAACTGCACAGAAGTAATTTCAGTATTAAGTCGTGGTAAAGCCTGAATAGCATATTTACTATTTTCTTGCATAGAGTAAAAAGAGATAAACTCATTACCAGAAAATTTCACGGCATCTAATCCATGGTCGTTTCCTAGTGTAGCATTGTCAATAAATCCAATTAATAGCTCATTATATAGCTCATTACCGGAAATAGATAATCTTATCAATTGGTTTTCCTCTTTTCGGTAATGATTGGCATCTTCGTTTGCACCAGCAGTGGTTACCTGCATATCAATACTAAATTCGGCAGTTCCGGCAGTCGTAGCTTTTACAAAGAAGCCTTGAGCAGACGTAATAAAGCCATTATTTGCAGGACTACTTCCCGTTTGGCCAGTCCCTGCGATATTGGCGACTGTACTTACAGCACCGACGTTATTGACGGTTACATAATCTCCACCTCTAACGTTACCTTCATTCGTGCCACCATCGTCCCATAAGTATATTGAGCCATCGGTATTTGCTGAATTAGCTGTTTGGAAAGCGCTCATCGATATAGCTGCTGCATAGGGATTAGCGACAAGGTTAAAACCATCTCCATCGAGGCTTACTGGTGTAGATACTGCAACGCTTACTGGCGATCCTGAAAAAGAAACAGTCGGTGATGCCGCATCATATCCTACGAAAAAACCAACTCCCGCATCCATTGTACCAGTAGGAACAGTATATGTTGAGCTGCTTTCGTTATAACTATATAAGTAATCTGCGGAGATACTTGAGAGAGTTACACCTCCAACCGGCGCTCCAAGAATACTATAACCTGCACTTCCCGTTGTATTTCTGAGCACAGTTAATGAGCCAGAGCCACTTGATCCACCAAGGATTGCAAGGGAGGCTCCTGATGCGACTTGCGCTGAGCCATCGAGTATAAATTCATTATTAATAGTGGCAGTGCCCGAGGTAGTATTGATGGAAGTACCAGTTCCTATTTTTAATGAAGCAACTTGTGTATCTGCTCCAATTATTGGATTAGAACCTCCAGATAATACAACCGCACTCACTCCTGTAGTTGGAATTCCGTTAGACCAATTACCATCACTTGCCCAATCGGTACTTGTAGAAGCTGTCCAAACTGTAATGTCAGCATTAGCAGCGCCAGGTGTTCCGTTTTCTGTTCCAGACCCAATCCAATAAGTCATATCACCATTGTCAGCCGTGAGATCAAATAGTGAAAGCGAAGGCCCATCGCCATTGGCAGCCTCATTGATGGATGGATTATAAGTGACTTCATCTACCACTGATCCTGAAGCATTTTTTAGCACAATAGACTCTCCGGAATTATTTAGATTTCCTGAAGTCCATTCGAAGACTTGACCACCAGTTGAAGGATAAGTAGCGGCAACAATCGCAACTAAAATATATTCGCCCTCCGCAATTTGATTACCTGTGGTGAACGATCCCTCCATAGCACTAGAAAGGGTATATCCCTCTAAGTTTATGGTTGTACTTCCTGCATTGTATATTTCGATATACTCATAATCATTGTCACTTCCCAAGGTAGAGATGGCGTTATAATTAATCTCTGTAATCATTAAAGGTGCTGTGTCATCATCAGTAATAGTAATGGTATGCACCGTAGGAGAAATAGAGATACCTGTAGAGGTGCTTTCAGTCAAAGTAATCTCAATAGTTTCAGTTGCGTCATCCGCGTCATCATTGATGTCAAGCAAAATGTTCATTGATCCATTGGCACTAAAAGAAAGTGAGCTGGTTTTAAGCGAATAGTCAGCAGTAGCAGCCGAGCCTCCAGTGACAGCTACGGTTAGATCAACTTGTGAGCCACTATAGTTTAATAAGCTTACTGGTATGGAAATTTCGAACGAAGCATTGGTCTCTGCAACTGTGCTCGTAGCTTCATCGAAACCTACGATTTGAGCTCCAGCAAGTGAAAAAACGGTTTCGTTGAATGGGAGTACGTCTTCTCCATTGCTGGTTTCTGTTGTCCAGTTTGCAGGATCTGCAATCAATGGCAGATACTCGGCATATGTGGAGGCTGTATTTCTACTACCGGAATAATACCCTCCATCAGGACTACCAGAAGTGAAAAATTCCACGAATGTGGAACCAGCCACAAGGCCTGTCCCCGATAAGTCACCCTCTTTTGATGCGGCACTTTGAATCCCAGCTATAAAAACAATAGGGGAGTTTTCATCTACTCTTGTATAAGCAAACAAGGCATCTCCAGAGGTAGAAAAATTCATTTCTCCGGAAATGTTGCTAAACGTACCAATAGAAACTATAGAGGCATCCCTTACATCTGTAAAAGCAACGATCGTTCCAGCGCTAATAATTGCGGTACCTGTGTTCCATTGATTAGTTCCTTCACCTGTTGTAAGACCTCCGGCTCCATCAGATTCATTATCAGAAAAATAAATAATAGTATTGGCTGGTATGTCGGCCAAAGTCACAATGGCAAAATCATCTCTTCCGTCGACATTGAAACCCACAAATGAGATATCACCGGTCGTTTGTCCAAATCCCACCAATGCGCCAAGCGAAAGCATCAGTGCTAAGTAAATTTTCTTCATAATAATAGGTTGTTTTTTATAAAATTGATGTAAAAGGGAATTCACAAATAATGATATTTATAGTTACTTGCTTCGTTCGCTTTCGTTTTGATTTTGAGCAACCGAGTGTTCCAGAAATAGGAAACTCAAAAAACTCATAGCATTGAAAATATCTTAAAATTTAAGTGTCAATCTTATTTAAATACCTATTTTATTGGATTATATCAAATTTCATTGAATTTCATTGAAATATCGTGCGAGTGGACGTTCTTTTGGAATGTACTATTTTCCGGAGAAATGGGATAGGTACCATTGTTCTAAGAAAGGTTATTTAGTAGGCTAAGCCAGACTCTTTCTAGGAATAATGATATTAGATGGCATCTAATATTCATTTTACAGTTGGTCAATTATTTGTTAGGTATCTGGAAATTTGAAAATATTTTGCGGAATATGGAGATCTTATCATCAAGAGAGATGACATATCTGTTGTTGGTAATTTTTATACTTACGTACCTCATCTTTCAATCGGACAGGGCTGTAAAGAGGGCGATATATGCTAGTGCAAGTTGTGGCATATTGAGTAACCATTTCTTGAGAAGTTTGGCATAATGGAATCTTACATTATCCAAGACAATGTTGATTTTATCATAATTTAATTGCAACCAGTAATATTTTTAAAATATGATAATAAATAGTTAGGGTTTTTTGAAAAGGTTTACTTCCTAAAAAGGAGCGACCCAACATACTATGGATAACCATCGAAGATACCTCACCGCAATTCATAGGTTGCTATGGGAATGCCATAGCAACTCCCAATAGTAACAAAATGGCAAGCGAAGGAGTGAAATTTAATGAAATTAGGAATGATCTTGTTGTGAGGCTTTGAATGATAAATGACTCATTACATAGCTTTTAGAGTTTTTACTTAAAGGTTTGAAAATAAACAAATGAAAAAATTGAAATTTTACGTCTTTATATTTTCACTTACGGTCTTGTTTAGCTGTGCTGAAAAGGTGAGCGAGCAGCCGAACGTATTATTGATCATGGTTGATGATCTCAATGATTGGACTGGTTATCTAGGTGGACACGCTCAAACGCTCACGCCCAATATCGACAGTTTAGCACGGTCAGGAATAGCTTTTGCTAATGCTCATGCTAATAGTCCCTTGTGCGGTCCGTCCAGATCATCTATGCTTACTGGCTTAAGACCTTCTACTTCTGGTATTTACTTTCACATTCAAGATTCCAGCCTTGTTCGACAGGTGAAATCGGGAGAGTTGAAGGCGACCTTATTACCTGAGCATTTCCAGAATCATGGTTATAAAACCATGGCTGTAGGTAAGATTTTTCACTTAGGAGATAAGGCAGGTGTTTTCGAGCGATACGGAGGCCAATGCAATTTTGGGCCAAAACCAGAAAATCGATTTGAGTATGACCCAAAATGGTTCAATAAACCACCAGGTACATCAACTGATTGGGGAGCTTTTCCCGCTTACGACTCGCTGACTTATGATGAAAAAATAGCCGACTGGTCTATCGACAGACTACAGGAAAATCATACAAGTCCATTTTTCCTAGCGACAGGTTTTATGCGACCACATGTGCCTTGGTATGTACCCCAAGAGTGGTTGAATAAGTTTCTTTTAGATTCTATACAGACACCATCATATTTATCCCAAGACTGGGAAGATATCCCTGAGATGGGTCGCTTGATTACAGAGTGGCCAGCAATGCCTGAGATGGATTGGATGCTTCAGGAAAACAGATGGAAAGAAGCTACCAGAGCATACCTTGCCAGTGTTCATTTCGTGGATTATCAAGTGGGTAGAGTTCTCCAACAACTTAGTAAAAGCCAGTATGCTGATAATACTATTGTGTTATTAGTTTCAGATCACGGTTACCATTTAGGTGAAAAAGGACTTTTTCAGAAGGGAACATTATGGGAGAGATCTTCTCATATTCCGATGATTTGGTCTGGTAAAGGAATCTCTAAGGGTGTAACTCAGGAGTTAGCTAGTTTACTGGATATATACCCCACATTGAGTGATCTTTGTGGGTTTGAGAGGCCTGATTATCTAGAAGGAGTAAGTCTCACTAGAATCCTCAATGGAAAAGAAGAATCTATTGATAATCATGTTGTCACTACCTATGGTCGTAAGAATCACTCGGTCTTTTACCAGAACTGGCACTACATTAAATATAATGATGGTAGTGAAGAACTATACGATTTAAAAGAGGATAGGAACGAATGGAATAATCTAATTCTATCGAGCCGTGGTTCTGATGTAAAAGCCGAACTCGCTGATTTTTTGCCTCGTACCAATGCTGCCAAGAGTGCAGACTGTTACCTATCAGCTATTCCATATTTTAATTTAAACCATTGAATTTAAAAACTAAGAAAATATGCATCGTACATTTTATTTGGGCCTCCTAAAACAAGGATTACTAACTGTAATGCTTGTATTGTTCATTCAATCTGCTTTAGCTCAGGTTGAGTCTGCAGATCGATATGATATTTATAAGCAAACTCCCCAGCGAGATTTGGGAGTATCTATGTATTTCCCTTCCAATTGGGAAGAAAAGCAAGATTGGCCCATGATCATCTTTTTTCATGGAGGGGGCTGGAAAGGTGGTAATCCTGTTCAATTCCTACCACTGGCCCGATACTTTAAAGCACGGGGAATGGTTTGTGCCCTGGTCGAGTATAGAATCAAAAACCAAGATGGTACAGATCCATTTGTAGTATTGCAAGATGCCAAGTCTGCCGTACGTTTTTTGAAAAAGAATGCAGCAAAATATGGAATTGATACCGATAAAATAGTGCTTTCAGGTGGATCTGCCGGAGGTCACTTGGCAGCAGCATGCCAGTGGGTTTCGGAGTTTGATGATGCTCAAGATGATCTTTCAATCAATACCAAAGGGGGTGCTCTAGTACTATTCAACCCTGTCATCGACAATGGACCTAATGGGTACGGTTATGACAGAGTTGGTGAGCAATACAAAGCATTTTCGCCATACCATCAGCCAAAGGATGAGACAGATGTACTCGTGATGAGTGGTACAAAGGATAAGTTGCTCCCAGTGGCTACCATTAAAGCCTTTAAGAAGGAAATTGACGAAAGTGGCGGAAGATGCACGGCGGTATTGTATGAAGATGCAACCCACGCATTCTTTAATAAAGGTAGACATGGGGAAGAGTTTTACCAGAAGACCAAAGCCCAGATGGATGACTTTCTCGTTGAACTAGGTTTACTTCCTAAAAAGGAGCGACCCAACATACTATGGATAACCATCGAAGATACCTCACCGCAATTCATAGGTTGCTATGGTAACGCTATAGCTACTCCCAACATTGATAAGCTGGCAAGCGAAGGAGTGAAATTTAACAACGCCTTCTCAACGGGTACAGTGTGCTCTCCAAGCCGAACGGCGATTATTACAGGTGTGAAAACCTATGAAACAGGCACTGGGCATCATCGCAGTAAATACAAAATACCTTCCGAAATCAAAGGATTCCCCTATTACCTAAAACAACAGGGCTACTTTACCAGTAATAATTATAAGACGGATTATAATGTGAACAATGAGGCAGGGTTCATCGAAGAAGCATGGCATGAAAGTTCTGACACTTCTGGCTGGTGGAATGGACCCGCGAACAAACCTTTCTTTTCCATTGTCAACTTTCATGAGTCGCATCAGTCTCGCACCATGACCAATACCTATGATTGGTACCTCGAAAATGTGCTTTATCAGTTGCCAGAAAATGAACGTATAGCCGAAGATGCATTTGATTTGCCGCCATATTATCATGACAGTCCAGAGATGCGTAAACAGTTTGCCCGAGTATACAACTCCATAAGGCTCACAGATATCCGTGTGGGCAAACTGCTGGAAAGGCTCGAAGAGGATGGACTAAAAGATAACACTGTGATATTTTTCTACGCTGATCATGGCGAGGGTATTCCACGTGGTAAGACCAATGGTATTGGCCTTGGCTACCGTGTTCCTTTTATTGTTTCGGCTCCAGAAAATTTTCAATACCTGCTTTCTGATGTGAAAA
>JBLIIJ010000002.1:0-94995 GCA_047635055.1 Cyclobacteriaceae bacterium
TTGGCCTTGGTGTCAGCTGTTGCCGAAAAAGGAGACACTATTTTGTATGACCAGCTATCCCATGTCTGTTTGAAAGAAGGCGCATGGTTGAGTAAGGCGGATACGTTTGCATTTTCACACAATGATCTCGATGACTTAGCTTCAAGAATAAAACGAGCCAAAGGGAAAATATTTGTTCTCACAGAAACCATTTTCTCCATGGATGGAGATATTGCCCCAATAGAAAAAATGGTGAGTCTCTGCGCGCAATATGGTTGTTATTTGATTGTTGACGAGGCGCACAGCACAGGCATATATGGCCACTATGGAAGTGGCTTGTTGGCTGAAATGGGCTTGAATCAAGACGTTTTCGGTCGCGTATATACTTTTGGAAAAGCCATAGGCGCTCATGGCGCTTGTGTTGCCGGATCAAGATTGTTGATCGATTATTTAATCAATTTTGCAAGACCCTTCATTTATACGACGGCTTTACCTCCCCATGCCATTACCACGGTTCGAGCATCCTTTGAGTATTTAAAAAGCAACGCACATCTTCCATCCAGCTTACAAAACAACATTGATCTTTTTCGCTCAGAATTTGAGCCTGCTTTAAGCAAAACGGCTATTCAACCTGTCATTGTAGGTTCAAATGAGAAAGCAAAAGCGATCTCCTTGTCATTAAAACATGCTGGATTTGATGTTCGTCCGATTCTTTCGCCAACAGTAAGGAAGGGGAGTGAGCGATTAAGAATTTCCCTCCATACCCACAATAGCGAAGATGACATCATGGGGTTGTGTAGTTGTCTGAAAAGGTTGTTGTGATGCTGTTATCAAAATGGAAGAGTTTGATTCATTTGATCATTTTTATTTAAAACTCACATGACAATGGGAAAATAGTGCGAGGGTAATTTTGTTGTGCAAAGGAGGCTTTAAGCAAAACAATTTTTAAGGTTTAAAGAATCCTGAAATATCGAAATTACTCATTAAAACCCTATTCAATTATTCATGAAAAAATCCGTAGTTGTTTTATCATGCTGTTTGCTGATTCTTTCTTGCTCGCAAAAGAAAGCTAAGTCCTATGAGTTGAGAGTTAAAGGAAGTGAATCTCTTTATGATACATTCGTGGCACTAAAATCTGGGTTTGAAAAAAACCAAGATTCAATTAAGTTATTGATCGAAGGTGGAGGGAGTCGTACTGGTTTAGCTGCCATAAGATCTGGAAAGGCCGATATTGGATTATCCTCTTACAGGTTTCCGCTCGACACGCTATTCGGTATTAATCATGGGGTAAACGAAATGATTGTTGCTTATGATGGTATTGTTGTGGTCAACAATAAGAGAAACCCTATGATGCAACTCAATAACAAGCAAATCCAACAAATTTTCGAAGGTAAAATATCAAATTGGTCTGAAATAGGCGGGAAAGATGGTGTGATCACAAGGATTATTCGAGATAAAAACTCAGGTACTCAAAAGTTCTTTCAAGAGTATTTTGATATTTCCGAAATGGCCAAATCATCCATTGTCGAAAAAGACAATAAGCATATCGTTGAGCGTGTTTTTAACAATGAAAATGCCATTGGTTTTATTTCTTTCTCTTATTTTGCAGAGCAAATCAATTCTGTTCAATTACAAAATAAGCATTCATTAGTCTCTGCTTTAACTTTTGTTGATCCTGCCTTCAAAACGCTAGAAAATGGTGCTTACCCACTAAGAAGATCTCTACAACTATATTATTCCGACGGGCATGAAGGGTTAAATCCATTTCTTGACTATCTCAAAAGCAAAGAAGCAAAATCGATCTTGGAAATGCACGGGATGTTGTCGGCATCCTATTAGGATGACCAGTTCGCTACAATTTTGGTAAATTAAAATAAGCGACCAATACTTTTAGATTGGATTCATGGATGGCTTAGATTCGCCATTCGTGAATTACTTTATAACAGCAATAGGTACGGATTCTGGAAAGACTTTAGTTAGCGCAATCGTTGCGGAAATGCTAGGGGCTGATTATTGGAAGCCCGTCCAATCCGGAAATCCTAGGGATACGGAGACAGTACAATCTTTAGTGTCCAATGGTAAAACTCGTTTCTACAAAGAGCGATATTTATTAAAGACCCCAGCTAGCCCGCATGCTTCGGCTAAAATTGATAATGTACACATCGATATCAACAATTTTGCGCCACCAATTTCGAATAGAGATTTAGTGATTGAAGGAGCTGGTGGGTTATTGGTTCCTCTAAACGACCATGATACGATATTGGACCTTATCAAAGTGTTGGATGTAAAGGTGATATTGGTTTCAAATCTATATTTGGGAAGTATCAATCATACTTTACTGTCTGTAGCGTTATTAAAGCAACATCATGTAAGTGTAGCGGGAATCATATTTAATGGAGAACCCAATCCGGAGAGTGAGGAGATTATTCTTGCAAAAAGCGGCTATAAAAAGCTTATTAGCCTATTACCTGAACCTGAAATAAATAAAACGGTGGTGCTTAAGTATGCCCATCAATTAAAGAAAAACTGGCTTTGAAAGAACTAGAACAAGCAGATAGAGCAAATATTTGGCATCCTTTTTCGCCTTTGGCTGGAAACGAGCCTATTCCGATCAAAAAGGGAAGGGGAATTTACATCTACACCTATGATGGTCGTAAAATCATGGATGCTATTTCTTCTTGGTGGGTCAATGTTCATGGTCATGCCAATAAGAAGATTTCAAGGGCAATCACCAAGCAGGCAGGTCAGTTGGAGCATGTTATTTTTGCTGGATTTACGCATAAACCAGCCATTGATCTAAGTAAAACCTTAAAAAAGCTACTGCCAACTTCTATTTCCAAATTCTTCTTTTCTGATGATGGAAGTACTTCTGTGGAAGTTGCATTAAAGGTTGCCATTCAGTTTTGGTATAACATGGGCCAAAAGAGAACTAAGATTATTGCGTTGGAAGGTGCCTATCATGGCGATACTTTTGGTTCAATGTCAATCGCAGAGCGTAATATCTTCTCCTTACCATTCTTTGATTTCCTTTTTGATGTGCATTTTGTGTCATTCCCAATCGGTGATGGCCAATCTTCGATTAAAGAGATGCAGGAATTGGTCGATGATAATACGGCGATTTTCATCTTTGAACCACTCGTTCAGGGGGCTTCTGGTATGCAAATGTACCAACCCGAAGTGCTTGATAAATTGATAAGTATTGCCAAGGCGAAAGAGGTTGTATGCATTGCCGATGAGGTCATGACTGGTTTTGGCCGAACGGGAAAGATGTTTGCTTCGGACTACTTACAAAACGATCCTGATATTTTTTGCCTTTCCAAAGGAATCACTGGTGGGTACTTACCCATGGGTGTAACGGCTATCAGTCAAAGGATCGTCGATCAATTTGATAATGCAGAAAGAGAAAAGATCTTTTTTCATGGCCATTCCTATACAGGAAATCCACTCGCCTGTGCTGCGGCAAATGAAAGCATGCGCTTGTTGATGACAAAGAAATGTCAAAAACAGATTGCCATGATTGAAGCGAGTCATAAAGAATATTATGATGGATTCACACCTACTACCCATGTGTTGGAAATAAGACATAGAGGTACGATTCTGGCGGTGGAAATGAAAGCAGATGACAAAGGCTATACCAGTTTTTGGAAAGAGCGCATTTATGATTTTTTCATGGCTTATAATGTATTATTGCGTCCATTGGGTAATGTTATTTACATATTGCCTCCTTACATCATCAAGAAAAGTGAACTTCAGCATCTCTACAAACTGATTGATTCATTTTTGAAGCAAGTAGAAAGCGGTGATGACAGCCGTTAAGCCATTCTATTAAAAGTTCCTATTAATTGTCAGAATGCAGACCCATTATTGGCTTTATGAAACAACCGGAATTCAAAATCAATCGGGGTGTAAAATTCCTCGATTGTGATTAAAGCAGACTTCCTACAGAAGAGATGATTCAATACTGGGAGAAGGCTGTATTAATGGGAAAGACCGCAGGTTAAACTTTGCTAATTATCTCAGATTTTCACCAAACACCAAAATCCAAACGTTTTAATGAACTAATAAAAGCTTATTGAAAGGAATTTAAAAAACGTGTTATGGTAGTGAAAATTGCTGTATTGGGGATCAATAGTACATTAAAAAAGACCACCGTAAATACGAAAATGGTCATCATTAAGAGTAATAATGTGAAGTTATTTTACAATAAAACATTATATAACAATTAATATATTATTGAAAATATTTCTGTTGTAAAGTAAGGCTGTTTAACTTTTTTTAACATTGATTTCGCCTTGAATTTATTCAATCAAAACTTACATTTGCAGCTATCATTGTCGAATTAATCAGATTTTCACCTAACCAAAAGAAACACGCGCTATGTCTATCGTAGTAGAAAATCTCACCAAGAAATATGGTGAACAGAAAGCTGTCAACGATATCTCCTTTGAAATTAAAACAGGTGAAGTCGTTGGCTTTTTAGGACCGAATGGTGCTGGGAAAAGTACGACCATGAAGATTCTTACATGCTTCATGGCACCATCAAGTGGAGATATTAGGATTGATGGAGATTCCATCCATACCAACCCCGAGAAGATCAAGAAACGAATAGGATATCTTCCTGAAAACAATCCGCTTTATCTCGAAATGCCGATTGTGGATTATCTGAGATTTACCGCAGAGGTGCAGGGAGTAGAGAAGTCATTGATACCACAGAGGATTGCTGAAATGATTGATCGATGTGGGCTGGACAGAGAAAAGCATAAAAACATCAATGAACTGTCCAAAGGATACCGGCAAAGAGTGGGTTTGGCTCAGGCCATGATCCATGATCCAGAGATATTGATTTTTGATGAACCAACGACAGGTTTAGATCCAAATCAAATTGTTGAAATCCGAAAGTTGATCAAAGACCTGGGTAAGGAAAAGACCGTAATTCTAAGTTCTCACATTCTCTCAGAAGTAGAAGCCACTTGCGATCGCATCATCATTATCAATAAGGGAAGGATTGTGGCAGATGGTACTTCCGAAATATTGAGGTCTCAAGCGGAAGGTCAAGAATTACTAAAAATTAGCATTGAAGCCCCTGCAGAAAAAGTAGAGAAAGCCATTCTTGGATTAGGCTCGGTAGAAAAGGTGACGGAGATCGAAGGAAAGGACGGATGGTTCCATGTGCAGAGCAAACCAGACGTAAGCTCACGTAAAGAGATATTTGATTTATGTGTCAAAAACAGCTGGTATCTAATGGAAATGTCTGGTTTTGAAACCAGACTAGAGGATGTATTCCAAAAACTAACAAAGTAGAAGAAGATGGGAAAAATTTGGATAATAACTAAGAGAGAACTCGCGTCGTTTTTCGATTCGTTGATAGCCTACGTCATGATTATACTATTCCTAGGTTTGAGTGGAATGTTTACGTGGTTGGTGGGCACTAATGTGTTTTTAATGAACCAAGCCAGCATGCAGGTATTTTTTAGCATTGCTTTTTGGTCTTTGTTCTTCTTTATTCCAGCGATCACCATGAGAATGATTGCTGAAGAGAATAAGGCAGGGACGATTGAGCTTTTGATTACGAAAGCGGTCACGGATAATCAAATTGTACTGGGCAAATTCTTCGCTTGCTTGATTCTAGTGGTTATAGCTTTGGTTTGTACACTGCCTTATTACATCACATTATCACAGTTGGGCAATGTCGATGACGGAGCGGTTATCGGTGGATATATGGCTTTGCTTATGCTTTCTGCTAGCTATATCAGCATTGGATTGTTTTCCAGCAGCTTGACGCAAAATCAAATTGTCGCTTTTTTGACGGCATTGACGATTGGCATATTTTTCCATTTACTGTTTGATGTCATTGGCAACACCATCACAGGTGTAGCCGGATCAGTATTTAATTACTTGAGTATGAGCGTACATTTCGAATCAATGAGCCGAGGAGTCGTGGATAGTCGCGATCTGGTGTACTTTATTTCCATCATTGCTATTGGCTTATTGTCATCGCAAGTGATGCTTTCAAAAAGAAACTGGCAATCTTAAATCGACGTAAGAATGAAAAAGAAAAATATACTTGGTCAATTGTTTATCGTGATCGCCATTATCATTGTGGCAAATCTCATCTCTACACAGACCTATTTTAGACTTGATTTTACGGAGGATAACAGATACACATTCAGTGAGGCAACACAGGATGTACTCGATGATCTCAATGGAGTAGTGACGATAAAAGCCTACTTTTCTGAAGACCTGCCCGCGCAGTTATTAAAAAACAGACAGGATTTTGAGGAGCAATTAGTCGAATATGAAAACCGATCTGGTGGCAATATTGTCTTTGAGTTTATCAACCCGAATGAGTCGGAAGAAACAGAACAACAAGCGCAAGAGCAAGGAATAGGTCCCGTAATGATCAATGTGACAGAGCGTGATCAAGTACAGCAAATGCGCGCTTACATGGGTGCGGTGTTGAAAATGGACAACCGCATCGAGCGAATTCCATTGATTCAACCGGGTGCAGGAATGGAATATGCTTTGACTACCGCCATTAAAAAAATATCCATTGTGGATAAGCCAAAGGTTGGACTGATCCAAGGACATGGTGAGGCGACTATTCAAGCGATACCTCAGTTAATGGAGCAGCTTTCGGTTCTTTACGATGTGGAACCCTTTAATATCAAAGACTCGAGCAATGTTCCTCCTTATTATCGTTCATTGGTTTGGTTAAATCCCATAGATACGATCAGTCCTCGAGAGTTTGGCAAGATTGACAAATATCTGAATCAAGGAGGAGCGCTAATGATTGCTTATTCTAGTGTAGCAGGGGACTTGCAAACTTCTCAGTTGACTAACAAAAACGATATAGGATTGGCCAATTGGTTAGGGCGAAAAGGACTAGTCATAGGAAATAATTTCGTGATTGATGCCAGTGCTGCAACGGTTAACGTTCAACAAAGACAAGGCTTTTATACCATCAATAGTAAAGTACAGTTTCCGTATTTCCCATCAATCAAGAGTTTTGAAGATCATCCAATTACCGGCGGTCTTGAAGGCATAGTTTTTCCTTTTATAAGTAGTTTGTCATTCAATAATGCCGACACGGCTTGGTCGCAAATGCCATTGCTATTTTCTTCCCCAAAGGCAGGCTTAGTCAACCCACCTACGAATATTGATATTCAGAAAAAATGGACGGAAAGTGATTTTACGGCAGGGAGACAAATATTGGCAGCAGGACTTCAAAAAGGATCGGCTAACATTGTGGTCGTTGCTAATGGAACTTTTTGCGTGAACGGCGAGGGTCAAAGACCTCAGCAACAAAGTGAAGATAATGTGAGCCTTGCTTCTAATGCTGTAGACTGGATAGCTGATGATACTGGCTTGATTGCACTAAGAACAAAAGGAATTACCTCCAGACCACTGGAGGAAGTGGAAGAAGCCACTAAGAATTTGGTGAAATATGGAAATGTAATAGCGCCTATTTTATTGCTATTGATTTATGCATTCGTCAGAAAGCAACGCAACGTCAGAAAGCGTCAAAGATGGATGCAAGGGGATTATAATTAATTGATGAGTCATGTTTAAAGGAATTTCTACAAGAAAGTTAGTCGGCATATTGGTAGGCGTGTTGGCCGTCTACTTTTTGGTAAAGTATACGGGCGGATCTGACAGAAGCGAAAGCTTTCTCGAAGTACTGGTTGACCTTGATACAGCAGCAGTCACCAAAATTGAAATTTTTGGTCAAGAAGAAAACGTCGTTTTGACCAAAGCAGGAAAAAGCTGGTCTGTAGGGGAGAAGCCAGCATCTGCGACGACTATCTCAGGTTTCATGAATACTTTGAATACCATTGAGCCTTCGCGCATTGCTTCGCGCAAAGAAGCGTCTTGGAAAGATTTTCAGGTCGATTCTGCGGGTACACGTATCAAGGTTTATGAGGAAGGTGATAATGTCCTTGACATCATCATAGGACGATTTGGCGCAGAGGGTCAACGGTCATACTACTCCTACGTTCGCCTTTTTGAAGAGAACGACACCTATGTTGCAGATAATTTTATAGGTATGAGTTTAGGTCAGAAATCAGCTGATTTTAGGAACGGAAATTTCTTAAAATTGGTGAGGGATGCTATTTCATCCGTTGATTTTAACTATCCGGATAGTGCTTTTAGCTTACAAAAGTCTCTCGGTGGTGCCTGGGTTATCGCAGGTGAGGAGGCAGATTCTGTTGCTGTTGCCAGCTATTTTGGTGGACTGTCTAATGTAAATAATCGAAATTTCACCGCAGCTTCTGGCGAATCAACGTATGAAGCAATCTATCATCTCACCAATGGGGAAGATATTGTGGTAACAGGGTTCGGTGATAGTATTCTTAAATCCTCCCAAAATGAAGCGGAAGTTTTTCAAGACGAAAGCCTTCATGATAAGATCTTTAAGTCAAGAAGCTCGTTCTTTGATTAGAAATTAGTTAAAATTTTTCCTATTTAGGATGCTTAGCACTTGTTCATAAAGTAGTCGTCTGATTCAGAATGTTCGGGATCAAGGCGTGCGTAGTTTGAAAAATATGAACCGTCCATGGAATGGGTTCATCGAGTAAATGATCATCTTGAAAGCAAGCATAACGCAGAGGTCAGACATTATGGACAGACGCTAATTAGGAGACATTTCCTTAGCCTTGATTCTTTTCAGTGAACTTATATATGTCATTATCTGCTAAATTTTATGTAAAAGCGACCTTGGTCGCTTTTTTTTGGCCTTGTAGCGACGAAAGCATAAAAAAACCTTCCTTAAAAAAGGAAGGCTCTTAACCAGCGGTGAACTTATACAGATATCGCTCTGCCTTATTCTTCAGTAAATTATGTGTTTCACTTACAATTCTCAATACCCTAAATAGGGTATTTTATTTCGCTAATTTCCAATAGTTATATTAATTTTAGAGAATACCGTTTTTGAAACAGATTGAATATAAAGTAGTTACCCTATTATGACCCAACGAAAAAGCTTAAAATGCTCGTTTAAAGAAAGTCTATTTATTTCCGCTCTTTTTATCTTTTTTTTCCAATGTTCCGAGCCATCAAAAGATAATTCCGACACAAATGATGAGCCTTCATTAAGATCAGAACAAGCTATTTTTAATGATTACGTGGATAGCGTTATGAACCAATTCGACTATCGGGCCGATTTGGAAGAAATTAAAAAGAGAGATACGTTAAAAGCCATCACGACTTATTCGTCCACCAGCTATTTTCTCTACCGAGGAGAACCGATGGGCTATGAGTACGAGCTGTCAAAGAGATTAGCGGAATATTTGGATGTGGAATTAGAAATGATAATAGCCGAAAATATAGATGAGATCATCACGCTATTAAACAGAGGAGAAGGTGATATTATCGCTTATAATTTGACGGTGACCAAGCTAAGAAAGGCGGTTGTCGACTTTTCTTTACCATTAAATTTTACCCACCAAGTATTGGTCCAAAGAAAACCGGATAACTGGCGTCAAATGAAGTTGCATGAAATTGAGAAAGCACTCATCAGGAACCCAATTAAGATGATAGGGTTGCCGGTAGCCGTTCGTGAAAATTCTTCTTATAAGGAGCGACTCATCAATTTGGAAGACGAGTTGGGTGGAGATATTGACATTCAATATTTACCGGGAAACCTTACGACGGATGAGATATTGAGCATGGTTAATGATACGCAAATAGATTACACTGTTTCGGATTATAACATTGCTAAAATCAACGCATCGTACTACCAGAACTTGGATATTGAAACGACTGTTGGCGTCATGCAACAACTTGCTTGGAGCATTAGGAAAACATCGCCAAACTTAAAAGAGGAGGTTAATAAATGGCTTAAAATGGAAAGAGCAGGTAGCGATTTTTACAGTATCTACAACAAGTATTTTAAAAATAGCCGAGCGTTTAGGGCCAGATCGAAAAGTGAGTTTTACTCCTTGAAAGGGGATAAGATTTCTGAATTCGATGAACTGATAAAAGCTACCGCTAAGAAGATCGATTGGGATTGGAGGTTACTATCAGCTTTGATCAACCAAGAATCCAAGTTTGATCCAAAAGAAGAATCATGGGTGGGCGCTGTAGGTCTTATGCAGCTAATGCCAAGAACAGCGAAAAGTTACGGCTTTACCAACCTTAAAAATCCAAAGACAAACCTAAAAGCAGGAGCAGCCCATATTGGATATCTGGAGAACTATTGGGCCAAGCACATTGAAGATAAGGATGAACGAATAAAGTTCATATTAGGCTCTTACAATGTCGGTCACAACCACGTGCAGGATGCAAGGAGATTGGCAGAAAAGTATCATATGGATCCAAATATATGGCATGACAATGTAGACAAAGCTCTTGTGATGAAGTCGAAGAAAAAATACTTCAATTTGTCCATTGTCAAATACGGGTATTGTAGGGGGGAAGAGCCTAAAAAATACGTGGAGGAAATATTTGAAAGATATGCGTATTACCAAGAGTTCGTGCCTACAGAGGCAGAGTAATTGGTCGGCATGAGGTGATTTTTTAGTCAAACGGGTACCAAGCTTCAATATTTGTCATTCTATTTAGCATGCGCCTGATCTTTAAATCCGCTTCAGTGTTATCATCGACCTTCGCTGTTACAGGATCAAGACTTAGTCTTTTGGTGACAACACCAAATCTATTTCAGGGCGAGAGACCTCTGCATAACGTGTAGGTTTTTCAAGTACCGTCATTCCTGCGCAGGCAGGAATCTCATTCTTCCAATATTCGTTTAGGTCTTCCAACCTGCTTCAGGTCTGCATTATCATCGACCTACGCTGTTATAGGATCAAGACTTAGTTGGTTGGTGACAATACCAAAACTATAGGCAAAACTATTTCAGGACGAGACAGGAAGTTGGACACATGCGAGAGCGTTTGCTTTCAGGAGGAGTAAAAGTGGTTTATCTGAAGTTGATGAAATATTAAACTATTCCACTTTCTACTAAACAGGTTACTTCAAGGAACCTGTTTAGTTAAGCAGTCTGCTTGGTTCTTTTGCCTTTTTTTTAGAATATGGATATTAGAAACACCCATTTTCCTCCCGGGAGATACTACCATATCTTCAATAGAGGAACCAATGTAAACATGATTTTTTTTGAAAATCAACTACCTCGGAGCAAGCTCACGAGGTATGAGGCGGCCATAAAGTTTTTTTACGAGGCAAGCCTCGAGGCATTAAACCTCACAACGTGAGAAAAAAACGATCACTTTTTTCTACAGCAGTTCACCAAGTTTGTTCATCTGTTTGTTCAGGCATTCTCCTATTGCCTCCTTGGCAATCATTTTCATTTGCTCATCCAAGCCCGATCCGAGCAAGAACTTGATCTGATCATTGCCAAGGACAGAGATAAACCTTACAATTGGCATGTGAGCAATGCGTTTTCCAGTTTCTTTCAGTCTTAGATCCGCGCCATGAATAAGGGGTATGATCGCAATGGGCCTTTGTTTGAAGATCGCTTCAAGCGAAATGAAATAACGAACGAGTTATTGCACTACGCTGATCGCTTACATCCATAAAAACCCTGAAAAGCATGGTCTGGTAAAGGATTTCAGAGACTATCCGTAATCTTCTTATCATGCGCATCTCTCGTCGGGAAATCCAAAACTTGAAAGGCAACAAGTTTTGGATTGGTTTGGATACGCTAAAGCATTTGAGAATTTTCACAGAGCAAAAGGAATTATTGCTCTGGAGGAAGATTGGATGTTGGAGTAGAGAACGAAAACGGTTGCTCCGACGAGGATTAAACAGGTTACTTCAAGGAACCTGTTTAATCAACCTCAACAAGATTTCTCTCCCACAGGAAAGCCTACCCAACCGGCTCAAGGGTTAACAATGCCCGATTATTACTTATCAATCAGGATGCGGAGTTAAATTCAGTTTTCATCAGATGAAGTCCTAAAATTAGCTGACAGGTTTTGTGTCAGCCACTTGTAGGACGTGATCTTCAAAGCCGCTCAAATCATCTGCTTCACCACTGCCAAAGCAGAGCGAACGGCACCTTCCATATATCCAGGATTGATTTTGGAAGTTTCCGCACCAGCGAAAAAAAGCTTACCGTTCATTTCGGGAATGGTGAGTAAAGGATGACCATTATTTTGGTGGGCGTTTAATGCGGGGTTTATCTCCTTGGGATTAGTGAAAGGTTGATTTTTCCAAATCTCCTCTTGATACGCAATGTGGGGCGTAACATCGTCGAATATTCGAGTGATGTCTTGTGATACATTTATTTCTCTTGTCTTTTTATCAAAATTACTGGCCGCTGCGGACAAAAATCCCAATAAACCAAAGGTGCGGTTGTCAAAATTGACATGATCTTGAACTTCACGAACCAAACCAACATGGCTGATGGCTATGCCTGCGAGGTTTTTATTCCGCCAAAAGGCTGTGGGGTATTGAATGGTAAACTTGGAAGAATCACCCATCCATGTGTGGGTTGCCTGTCGAATGCTAATGGCTTGCTCGGATAAAGGTGGGTGAAAGGATAGAGAATGTTGCATTAAAAGAGGAGGTAGACAGATGATCACCTTATCAGCGCGTAAGACCAGATGGTCCTCCGTAGTGACACTTAGTTTATTTCCAGTATCCTCTATGGATTTTACAACAGCATTTAAAAGGATATTTTCCGTATTCAAGGATGCGGCAAGCTTGTCTATTATTACCTGCGAGCCACCGTCTACTTTATGATACGGTTGGCCACCGGTCATTTGCTCAGTATTGAACTTTTCGGCTTGTATGCCTTTTTGCAGCTCAAATAATCCGTATCCCGATTGATATTGCTCATGAAGATTGATATTTAGCATGGAGAGCAAAGCCTTCAAGTTGGGATTATCGGCAAATATCCAAGTGGCACCAAGTTCCATTGGGAAACCGTCTTCCATTGTATTGGTTTTGATTCTTCCCCCTAATTGCCTGTTGGCTTCCAGAACCTTCGCATCGATTCCCTTTTCTTTGAGCAAAAAGGCGGTCGTCAAGCCTGAAAGTCCACCACCCACGATTATTATTTCCTCTTGTTTTCTAGTCACTTTTTATGGTTCTCCCTGTAGAAATGTATTAAGCCAAAAAGCGACTTAATAGTTGCATTGTCAAATAGAAAAGGTTGCTATTTCAGGACGGTATGCTCATCGATCTGGGCTTTTTAAGGAGCTAGATTTAGTTGATGACGACATCAACCAACTTTAAATCAACTACCTCGGAGCAAGCTCACGAGGTATGAGGCGGCCATAAAGTTTTTTTACGAGGCAAGCCTCGAGGCATTAAACCTCACAACGTGAGTAAATGAGCGCTGATGGATATAGACCATTTATTTGAGGCTGTCATTTCTGCTCAGGCAGGAATCCAATCAAAAAAGTTTTATGATGTTGTTTTCTAGCTAAGAGAAGGATAATTTTCAATGGATAAATATGAGTTATTCGAGTTGTTTTTAGCGTTCTGCATCATCATTGCAAGTTTAGTTTGCGTTGTGATTGCAGGGAAAGACGCCAGACTTATTAAAAGGGAAAATAAGACTTATATAATATGGATAAATATCGGAATAAATAACGCGTAGCAGGCACGTGCCTCGTGGTGAGATTATGGTAGTATTGCGGCGTATTTTGTGACCATTTGCACATAGGGTCGGGTTTATTTTTTTGATGAAATCGCTGAGGACAAAATAGAATTATCAGAATTGGGAACCCATGCCCAATCGTGTTGGTACGCGAACCCCTATCATTTTCCATTTGTGAAATTGGGGGCGTTTGTGTTTGTGCCTACTCATATTCATGGGATCATTATCATCGATAAACCCCCACGCCATCCCCATAATCCACATCCCCAAATCGCAACAAATTTGGTCCACAATCACAAAATTTGGCATCCATTGTCCATGGATATAAAATTGGTGTAAACAGACAATCCAAATTGGTCGACCCCAATTTCAAATAGTAACTCAGGTATCACGATTACATCAATCGCGATGATGCATCCTACCAACGCATCAATGATTACATAGAAAACAATCCAATGAATTGTAAGCCTGATAAATTTTTCAAACAAGAATGAGTACCTGTGGACAAACAGCACCTACCATCCAGAACAGGATTGTTCTCCCAAGGTCTGTCACTCACCACAACTATTTGTCCTTTACCCTTGCAGCGTTACATGTCTCATCATCCAACCATTCTCTAATCCTAAAAATCCTTCGCCTCGGTCCGTGGCACACAGAACAGAACACCGGATGTACTATTGAAAAATCTGAGACTCAGACCTTGGTGAGTGTTTAGACTAGAATTTCAGCGACAAGGGGATAAGATATTAGTCGAGCTCAGGATATCCTTATTTAAGTGCAGCATTACACCAATACTATTACATCTTTGCTTTTATAACAGCGGCAGATTCTTTTCGAAACGAAGATTTATTTCACTAATTTTTCCAATTAATATTTAAGTTTAATTGTATGAAGACCAGATATTATATGTCATTGATTTACTCGATAATGTTATGGTCTTGTGGTTCAGAGAACATGGATACATCTGAACCATACCGTCCTAAATATCATTTCACACCGGATTCCTCTTGGATGAATGATCCAAATGGGTTAGTATATTTTGATCAGGAATTCCATCTTTTTTATCAGTATCACCCGCATAGCACGATTTGGGGGCCTATGCATTGGGGCCATGCGGTTTCTGATGATCTTATCAATTGGAAACGCTTGCCCATAGCGCTTTACCCGGATGACTTAGGTTACATTTTCAGTGGCAGTGCGGTGATCGATTATAAGAATACCACTGGTTTTGGCTCGGAAGATATGCCTGCTATGGTGGCCATATTCACACACCATGATCCCAAAGGAGAGGAGGCAGGTAATATTGATTTTCAATATCAAAGCTTGGCTTACTCACTAGATAAAGGACGTACATGGACAAAATATTCGGCCAATCCAGTATTGAAAAACCCAGGGATTAAAGATTTTCGAGACCCAAAAGTCTTTTGGTATGAAGCCGAGCAAAATTGGCGAATGATCTTGGCTGTAAAAGATCGGGTATACATTTATAGTTCTCCAGACTTGAAGAAATGGGCATTTTTAAGCGAGTTTGGCGCAATTATAGGCGCTCACGGGGGCGTTTGGGAATGTCCTGATTTATTTCCCTTAATGCTCCATGGGGAAAACGAGACTACAAAATGGGTAATGTTAGTCAGTATCAACGCAGGAGGACCACAAGGCGGATCAGCGACGCAATATTTTATTGGTGATTTTGATGGAGTGACCTTTACACCACAAGATGAAGAAACGCGCTGGGTCGACTTTGGCGCGGATAATTACGCTGGCGTAACTTACAATGACCTACATCCATTAGATAATCGTCGACTTTTTATCGGTTGGATGAGTAACTGGCAATATGCTAGAGTAGTACCGACAAATCAATATCGAAGTGCCATGACCATTCCTAGGGAGTTGAAACTGAGGAAAATGCAGGGCAAGTTTCTCCTCCTGTCCAAACCGACAAACGAAATGTCATTGACTCATTGGGGTATGGTGGAAATGCCCTATTCGAATTTGGATTCTTCGACGCTTTATATTCGATTTACGGATTTCACGAAGGAGTTTGATGTTATCTTCGAGAATGATAGCACGAAGGAGCGGCTCACCATTTCCTTGACCAAAGACTCCATAAGTATCGATCGACGATATGCAGGAATGAGTGATTTTCACGAGGCATTCGCTGCGGTCCATAAAGCACCATTGATGGATACCACCAATACGCTCATAGAGCTATTTTTTGATAGGTCATCTGTTGAGTTATTTATTGACAATGGTGAAGTAGTTTTGACGGACCTTCTGTTTCCAACCGTACCTTACAATAGATACACTATTCAAAATGGTATAGTAAGAGGAAAGAAAATGGCTCCAATGATCGAGACAATCAAGTAATCGTCGTTTATGGGGCAATATATCTCTTGGCTCTTTTTGATTTAGAGAATTTAAATTGACATCATGAAAAAGGTATTAGCATTTGGGGAACTTTTATGGGACGTTATTGACGGTACGTCGCATCTTGGAGGGGCACCATTAAATTTTGCGGTACATTATAGTCAGTGCGGAGGAGAATCTTCTATTCTTTCCAAAGTTGGAGAGGATGAACTTGGCAAAAAAGCGCTCGCTATTTTACCTCAAATGAAGGTTCAAAGTGATTTGGTTCAGACAACTGCCGACAAGCCAACAGGTACCGTCACGGTCACTTTAAATAATGGACAACCATCCTATATTATCCATGAAGCTGTGGCTTACGATGATATTGATTTTACTGACCACCGTATCTGTGATCAGTTTGATGCGTTTTATTTTGGCACATTGGTGCAAAGAAGTAGTCAAAGCAGAGAAAGCCTCATCCAATTACTTACAAATTGTCATTTTCAAGAAGTTTTTTATGATGTGAACCTTCGCCCTGGCCAGTATACTAAGGAGATTATCAAAGACTCTTTAGGTTATTGTTCTATATTAAAATTAAACGATGAAGAAGTCCACGAGCTAGGCGAGTTACTTTTTGATCAAAAATTTAGTTTTGATGCATTTGGTTCATTTCTATTCGATACTTACCCAAGAATTCACCTAGTGGTCATTACCAAAGGCGCAGACGGTTGTACCATCTATCAGCGCGATCAATCACCCGTGAATGTGCCGTCCGAGAAAGTGGAAGTGAAGGATACAGTAGGAGCAGGAGACTCCTTTAGTGCCTCTTTTACTTTTAGTTTTTTAAACGGTAAATCGGCTGCCGAGTCAGCTAAAATAGCCAATACCATCGCAGGATTTGTGGCTTCTAGCCAAGGGGCGATTCCAGCCTATCCCAAAGAAATAACGAACTTGCTAAATTAGCCTATTATGGATTTGAAGGATTTCTACAATTACCTCATCACCATTGTTCCCATTCTTATTTCTGGGGTGCTAGGATTTATTTTGGGTTACACGCTTATTTGGTTTTTGTCTCGGACCTACGCCAAAATTTGGAAGACTGATGCATCTCAGCTTTTTGGATTGAGGAAACCATTGGCCATTCTTATAATGGTGGGGTTTTTATACCTTTCTTCAAAATATTATTATCAGGATTTGAATGAATATTGGTTCCAAGTACTGGAAATCATTAGCCTCATTGGTTTTTCTTGGATACTCATCAGTCTCGTAGGAATTGGGCGAGTTTTGCTTACTCGACAATACAATAGTGACGACCCCAATAACCTTAAGGCCCGAAAAGTCTACACGCAAATCCGCGTCTTTGAAAGAATAATTGTGGTGGTGATTGTCGTGCTAGGCAGTGCTTCTGTTTTAATGACTTTTGATAGTATTAGGAGTTTTGGCGCGAGTATCATCGCTTCTGCGGGTATCGCCAGTGTTATTGTGGGGTTGGCCGCCCAGCGTTTGCTAGCCAACTTACTTGCGGGTTTTCAAATAGCCATTACACAACCGATTCGCTTAGAAGATGTCGTGATAGTGGAAAAAGAATGGGGGTGGGTGGAAGAAATAACACTTACTTATGTCGTTGTTAGGATTTGGGATAAAAGACGTCTTATCGTTCCTTCTGCCCAGTTCATTGAAAAACCTTTTCAAAACTGGACAAGAAATAGTTCCGATATTATGGGGACTGTTTATATATATCTTGATTATCGCTTTCCAGTGGATGTTTTAAGAACCAAGTTTAACGATTTATTGGATAATAGCAGTTTATGGGATGGTAAGACTTGTGTGATTCAGGTGACCGATTTGACGAGTGAAGTGATGGAGATAAGAGCATTAATGAGTGCCAAGGATTCACCAACAGCATGGGATTTAAGAGTGTTTGTACGGGAGGAGTTAATTTCTTTTGTTCAAAAAGATTATCCTGAATTCTTACCTCGTACAAGAGTAAAGCTTGAAAAGGACGATACAGTGAGCAAGGAGTAGTCACCGCCAGTTTTATCTGAGATCTTTAAATATTATGAAAAGCAATAACCAACTTTTGTGGGCATTTACGGCATCTCTGGCTGGTTTTCTATTTGGCTTTGATACGGTAGTCATATCAGGTGCTAACTTACCCATAAAGGAGTTATGGAATACAAGCCCATTGTTTCACGGCACATTTATCATGTCTATGGCTCTTTGGGGAACAGTCGTTGGTTCTCTTTTTGGCGGCATTCCAAGTCAAAAATATGGTCGTAAGAACTCATTAATAGCGATTGGCATGCTGTATTTTTTATCCGCCATGGGTTCGGCATTTGCTGCTGATCCGTATATTTTCTCCTTTTTTAGATTCATTGGTGGCTTAGGTGTAGGCGCCTCGACGGTTGCAGGGCCCATGTATATTTCAGAAATATCAACACCAAAAAATAGAGGAAAGCTCGTCGCGTTGTATCAGTTTAGCATAGTATTAGGTATTTTGATTGCCTTCATATCAAACTACTTACTGGCAGGGTTTGATGGCGAAAATGATTGGCGTTGGATGTTGGGCGTTGAGGCGATTCCTGCAGCACTATACTCCTTGGCGATTCTTGGTGTCCCAAAGAGTCCTCGTTGGTTAGTCACAGTGAAGAAGGATTTAAAAGCAGCGAAAGCCGTTTTGACGAAAATGGGGATAGAGGATGTAGACAAAGAGTTGAAGGAAATTGTCGATGCTGAGAAAAACATCAATCATCATCAGTCTTTCTTTAAGCATTATAAAAAGCCCTTAATGTTGGCTTTTTTACTAGCCATGTTTAACCAACTTTCGGGCATAAACTTCGTGCTTTATTATGCTCCTGAAATTCTCGAAATGTCCGGACTAGCAGCTAAAGACTCCTTATTTAGCTCAATATCAATAGGAGGAATAAATCTTATTTTCACTTTTATTGGCCTTGCTTTGATTGACCGACTTGGGCGTAAGAAATTGTTAATTATTGGGTCTATAGGGTATATCGTAAGTTTATCAATGATTGCTTTTTCATTCTATGCGAGTCTAAGCTCTACCTTGCTACTAAGCTTCATATTGATGTTTATTGCTTCTCATGCTATTGGACAAGGGGCCATTATCTGGGTATATATTTCTGAAATTTTCCCAAATCACGTTCGCGCTTATGGACAATCTTTCGGTACGGGAACACATTGGGTTTTCGCAGCATTGATTACTTTATTAGGGCCACTAGTCATCGACTTCTTTAGCGCCAACCCATGGCCAATCTTCGCAATTTTTGCGTTTTTTATGGTACTACAATTATTGTTTTCAATTATTTCAATGCCAGAGACGAAAGGCGTTTCTCTTGAAGAAATACAAGCTAAATTGGGAATCAAATAATTACATGGAATCCATGAGATAATTACCCAAATAAGTGCCCTGAAAAGCATCAGAGTTAGTGAAATGTATAGTATCCTAATTAGACTTTATATATAATAGTGACGCAAAACAGGAAATTATTTCTTTTAGCCTTAGTAATATCCATAGGGTTTTCTAAGAAAACATTCGCTCAAAACGAGGGAATACTTGAAGCAGACTCCATACTCAGTCCTATTATGATTGCTACTTTCTCTGGTGAGATGGAGGTAGCCGATTATGTGGGAGCTCTGGAGTTAATATCTAGACAGAAAATTGAATCCGCGGATCAAACATCGCCTTTAGGTTTGCTCAATAGTGTAAGTGGGGTGTACATGCATTCCGGAGCTTTGAATACGAATCGAATAACCATAAGAGGAATCGGTGCTAGAACACCATTCAGTACCAACAAACTCAGGGCCTATTATGGACAAATACCATTGACCGATGGTGTAGGGGAAACAACAATAGAAGATATTGATATTTCCAATTGGGGTCAAGCTTCAATATTGAAAGGCCCAGTATCAAGTACCTATGGCTCAGGATTAGGTGGCGTTTTATTAATAGAACCAATTCATATGCAAAAAGACGAAGCGTTGTTAAAGTTGAATAGCCAGCTAGGATCGTTTGGACTCGTGAAATACGGATTGATGGCAGGTATTAATAGGAATAATAAGTCTGTTATTGTAAGCTATTCGAATCAAAAATCTGATGGCTACCGAGACAATAATAAGTTTCAAAGGCATAATTTTAACCTCAGGGCTAGCTTTAAGAGAAAGAATTCAAGCTTTGAAGTTTTAGGTCTTTTTATCGATCAGTTTGCCGAAATACCAAGCTCAATAAATGAAACGGATTATTTGAATAACCCAACGAAGGCTGGATTCACGTGGAATGCCTCTCAGGGTTTTGAAGATTACACAAAGTACTTAGCAGGAATTACCTGGACGCAATTGATCAATGCAAGCCTTGATTTGAAAACCTCTATTTACGTCAACCATAAAAACAATGATGAAGCGCGACCATTCAATATTTTGAAGGAAGAATTGGATGGAGTAGGCGTGAGGTCTGCTTTTTATCTCGGGTTAAATAAGAGCAATATTGAATTTGGCTCAGAGTTTTATACTGATAATTATCGTTGGATGACTTATGAAAACCTCTACGAGGATAACAATGGTCAGGGGAGTTTAGAGGGAAATAGGCTGACAAATAATACGGAGCAAAGGGCGTATTTTAATGTGTTCTCAGCGTATAATTATTCTTTTTCGGAGCACTTTAAGGTGGACATTGGTATAAGCGCGAGCCAGACGGTCTATGAGTTGCAAAAAGAATATCCCATTCGGGAAAAGACCCATTACGATTATTCATGGCAAGTATCCCCGAAAGTTGGATTCAATTATAAACCGTCGGTATCCTTTAAATTTTACGGGCTTATTTCAAGAGGTTTTTCACCCCCTAGCTTGGAAGAAACGCTTACGCCCGATGGTAATCTAAACCCAGAAATACGCCCGGAGATCGGATGGAATTACGAGATAGGAATAGATAAATCCTTTTTTAAAAACAGGGTCCAACTAGATATTGCGATGTACACGATGTACATCAAAAATTTGTTGGTCGCTCGAAGAACGGGTCTTGACCAGTTTGTTGGAATTAATGCAGGCAAAACAAGACATGCGGGTATAGAAACAACGCTCAATTTTCAAATATTAAGAAGGAATAATATGTCATTGGATATGTCTTCTAGTATTAGCTTGAATGATTTCAAATTTGTAGCCTTTGAAGAGGGAGAAAATGTTTTTGACGGAAATCAACTGACAGGCGTTCCTGAAGAAACCATCTCCAGTCGTATTGATTTACATTATTATGCTTTCAGCATTGCATTAGCTCATCAGTTTGTAGCTAAAATGCCTATTACTGACGACAATCAAGTTTACACAACAGCTTATCATATTTTCAATTCTAGTATAGGATATGCTTCGGTTTTTAAGAACTTAAAATACAGGTTGAACTACAGGATAAATAATATTTTTAATACTTCCTATGCCTCCATGGTCGCTGTGAATGCTCAAGGCTTTGGTGGTAATGCGCCGAGATATTATTATCCAGGGTTACCAACCAATCATCAAATATCTATGACTATTGATATCGGCTGGCCAAAAAAGTTATCGCACGATTAACTTTTTAACTTGCGATGTTATTGTTGATTTCAAATAGTATATGCCAGGTATGAACTGATGTGTACTTAATTTCGTCCATTCCTCGGTGACTGAAAATTCATGAATTAGCCGTCCAGTGCTGTCATACATTTTTACATCGTCCTTTTTCGAATCCGTTTTTATGTTAATATGCGCATGCGTATTCACAGGATTGGGATACAAAGTGAGATTTGCGTTATTTTTTTCAAATATGAAAAGAGGGGCTTGGCCATTAAAGTAATTCTCAGCGAGTGCAAAGACTTCTGTACCTATGATTATACCGATTTTTCGACCAATAATATCATCTGCCGGAGGATGTATACCTCCCCAAATTCTAGACAAACTGCATTGGTCGGAAGCGTCCCTATAAGTCGCCCACTGTAATATAACGTCTGTGCTTGGACCATTCTCAAAGACCAGAAAGTCATTCTTTTTTGCGATAAACTCACCCATTCCACCCGGAAAATAGGGGTCTCCTGTGAGCATGGTGATTACTTCGGCAGCTGCGCGAGAATAGGTGCTATGTCCTGAAATGTATCCAGCGAAAGGTGGCGTAACAAACGTCGGTCTTTGATAGGGCCACCAGTTTTCTGCCAAGATCCAATCAACGCCCGCCTCATCATATGCGGGATCTGTAATGAAATCAGGGCCTTTCCATGCTTTAATCTTTATTTTCCCAATGTTTTCAACATTGGCGGATAAAGGGTCTTCTTTTTTTATTATTTCCACGTACCCAGCAGTCAATGGTAACCCTTGAAAATGGTAATCAGAGGAGCTCAAATTGGAGCTTTGTCCTTTTACATTCATGTAACGAATGGCCGAAATAGGCCGTACATAGTCATACCAACCTTTTAATGCCCATGAAGTAATGGCCACATCATGCATGGCTGCACCAAGAATAAAATAGGCTTTGATATCATATTCGAAGGAGTTTTTAAGCGTGGTGGTTCCTTTGTACTTCTTTTCGAAAGATGGGTGATCCATGACATAATTCAATATCGTAAACCAATGACCCGGTGGTGTTTCAGAGTCAGGACCATCAGCCCAAAATTCTGCGAGTACACGTGTGTAGTCACCGCGAGGTACTATTTGAGATTCATATGGCAAATTGGTTTGCGGATTGATGTCGTATCCTTGACTGTTATCACCACCCGCTAATTGATAAAAATCAGAATAGTCTTCCATCGAACTTGGTAGGCTAGATATATTTCCAATATTACGAGGGGAAATATCCCACATTACACTATCAGAGGAGTCAAGATGTGATGACCAATGAGCGACCATACTGAATCCCCATTGATATTGATTTCTTTCCGTCTCCATTCCTTGCAAATAAGGTGGAGGGCCAGGATCGTGATACACATAATAGGTATGACCGTCTCGCTCATGTTTTTGAGCTTTTGCTGTGTTGAGCGTAAAGCCGCTTACATTTCCCCATTCTGGACTTAAAAAATCAGGAATGTTGCCGGGTATAAGATTACCGCTTTGATCTATGAATGTATCAAAAGCCAAGGGTTGCCAACGGTCTGGGTTTTCCATATTAGGGTTTCCAGGTTGGGACAAATTTAAAGGTTGATTTAACGGCTCGTAAAAAATATTACCATAATCAATTGCTTCATTCGAGCCATCCAGAAGGCCATAGTTTATGATTTCCAAAGCAATAAAATTTCCTAACGAGGAGGCTTGTCCGTCAGCATAATCAACAGAGACTAAGCTTATATCATAATTAAAAGAAATCATTAAAGAGTCAAAATAATTATTCGACTCATTGGCTTTTGGCGAATTTCTAAAGCGGTATTGTAATAGTCTATAAACGGCGAAAGACGCTACTTCTTCCATGTAAATCTCATTTTGATTCAAGTCTAATGAGTCAGCTCTAAAGGCTGATTGAAAGTCACCATGACTTTTACCAATCAAATAGGTGGTAGCCGTATTGTCAAATAAAGCCCATGAGTCATACAGCGCGATGGAAGTATGAAATAAATTTCGTGCATGAACCGTAGGCCTTGCAAAGTCATTTCTAATAGCCAGCAAAGTAGCCTCATTCCAATGCCGAGCAACACTGTGATCTTGAGTGAAACCCGGACACAAAAAGGAAGTTATTGCAACAATGGTAAACAGTAATTTCATATGTCCAAAAATGATAAAAAAAGCAGATTTTTTGGTCAGTATTGAATGATCTTTTGCGTGAATTACTTTTTTTAGCCCTTTAGCAATAGGAGTATCCTTAATTATGACCAATAATGTGGTGATAAATCATTGGAAAAGTCTGCTATTATATGTCGGATTACTTTTAAGTCAATTCGTGTTGGCAGCTCAAACCGAGGGCTTTAACCGTCCACTTTTAGCATAAATAAATGTCAAGTTGCTTATCGAAAAAAACGTAGCGTAGGTATGGGATTTACGCGATATCATACCTGATTTGGCGCTCTAATAGGTAAATATGGCGCAAAGGTTAGCGTCAGAAAACACCTTATCCATTTGAAAATACAAGCAGGTGGATTATTTAGTTTGGACAAGCAGAACGGTACTTTCAGCAAGCCATAGGTATCCAAAAAGAGCAGACCGATTATTATGGACAGATGGTAGTAGAAATAGATTTGGCCAACACTCAGCTCTAGATATGAAAACACCAAATGAATATTATAACTTTAAATCAGCTGCATAACTAGTCCAGCTTTTAAGCGGAAAGAGCAAATGAAATATGTAGATCTTTTCATGAGAAAGAATAAAATTTAAACGGCTACTGATGCAGCCAAAACTATAGGTCCAAAAAAGGTAACCACATTTAGCCCAAAATATGAAAAACGATTTTGTAAAAAGCCATCTGAAGGACTAAGTGAATAAAATGATCAAAGCAATTTTATGTGATTTGGATGGCGTCATATATTCAGGCGGACAATTAATCCCAGGCATTAAACGAGGCATTCAAGCTATTCGTGAAAAAAATCTACCGTTAAGGTTTATATCAAATACGAGCACTAAAAATTTATCTGAAATAAGAGAACAGTTGATTGGCTTTGGTTTTGATGTTGATCAAAATGAGCTCATTACGCCTGTATCCTTAGCCTATGATTTTTTAAAAGCGAACAATCAAACAGCCTTACCAATAGTTCGTGATTCGCTAAAACCTTTCTTTAAGGTTGTTAGCAATCATAACCATCCTGACTGGATTTTGATAGGTGATATCGGTCAAAAATGGAGCAATAAATTATTGAATGAATTATTGACTTATTTGGAAAAGGGTGCTGAAATATTGGCTATGCATAAAAATGCATACGCACTTTTCGAAGGAAAAAAGGTACTAGATATAGGCTCATTCATAGCTGCTTTGGAATATGCAGCCAACAAAAAGGCTACTGTAATAGGCAAACCCTCTTTAGAATTTTTCAGGTTAGCAATAGCTGGGTTTGATGTAGAGAGTGTTCAACAAATACTAATGATAGGAGATGATCCAATAGCAGATATCACTGGCGCTCAAAGAGCTGGCCTTACGACGATGTTTGTAGAAAGTGGAAAATCCTCGATAGAGGATTTAGAAGGGTATAAAATAAAACCAGACTTTATATTTAAAAGTCTGGCTGATATAATATCAATTATTTGAAATAGACTCAGCTTGCGATCTCTAGGACCTGCGCTTCAGTGAATCTATTTAGGTATTGTGACTGGTCAAGTGTACTATGTACGGATTGTCCATTGTAACTAACAAAATGGTTCACTTCTTTACTCTTTATGAGTCTGTTTAATCCTTTTGAAATCTTATTTTTCTTTCTCATGATCTTGTAGGTTTCAATCATAAGGCAAGGGAAAATTTGAATACCCCCAAACGGGCGAAAAAAAATTTACTTATCTAATGTTTGTGTTTTGGTATCAGAAGAAAAGACGGAGAAGAAACCAAGGACAATTTCACTATTCGAAGCGGAAATATTTCCAAAAATAGGAGCGGGTACTACATTTTGATTTGCACTAATCGACATTGTTTGCGCTTTCAAAAGTTTGTAATAGTCAAATACTTCCCTACTTATTTTTCTCATTTCTAGTTTTACCGATTCACCACGAGTTATTGATACTGATCGAAACTCTTCATTGAATGTGTTTCCATTAAAAAAGCCATCTGATTTTAGAAAGATATTCTCAGGTTCGTCGAGGTAGACCCCATCTTGGAATAGTCGGTAATAGTAGAAGTTATTCTTTAAGAAATTATCAGTACTGGAAATGATCGGATAATACATCTCTTCATTATCATTGGTGGTGATCTCTATTGGTTCAAACCAAAGACTGTCAATTTTTGCTTTACCGGGCATAGAGATAAATGCAGAAGTAATTAAAATATCATCTTCTAAGTTTATAATTAAGCGGTACTCTTCATTTTCTATTCCGGCAAAAGGTTGTCTCGAAAGGTAGACCCCATCAGAAGAATGTACAAATTCGACTAGAACGTTTTTACCAGATACTATACTCACATCCGCGGTTGCTATCGGCTCTGAAATGACAGCATTATCAAAAGATGTTGTGCGCGAAAGCGTAATTTGTTGTTCTACTATTTGATCCGATAAATAAGCCTCTACAACGACTAAGTCAGCATTTTTATTTAATGCTAAATCCTCACAAGAGAGATTGATAAGTAGCAGAGATATGATTAGTAAATACCTCATGTCAAAATGAAAAATTATAAGTTACCCCTGGCACAACGCCCTTAATCACAGAAAAAACTTCAATTTCACTGGCATTGGTTAGATTGTCTGTTTCTTTAAAGACATAAGAATAGGCATTTTTTCTTGCATAGACATTGTACAATACGAACGTCCAGTAGTCACTGAATTTTCTCAATTCTCCTTTTTTATTATGGTCTTTTCCTTTCAATTTAAGGGAGATATCCATTCTATGGTATGCTGGGAGTCTGCTTTGATTTCGATCAACAAAATGGGGAATGAACTTTCCGTCGATTTCATATTTAGCAACTGGGAGTGTCACAGGTCTGCCAGTACCATAATTAAAACTTACAGAAGCGTTTAGACGCTTTCCTAATTCAAAAATGACAACAGAAGAAAAATAGTGTGTTCGATCATGATCGCTTGGGAAAAAGCGACCTCCATTTATTGATTCTCCTTCAAAATCACCAATGATTTTTTGTTCACTTTTTGATAAGGTGTAGCTCATCCACCCAAGTACTTTACCAAAATTTCTTTTCAAAAAAAACTCCAGTCCATAAGCTCTGCCATCTCCCGAAATTAATTCTGTTTCGGGGTTAGGATTGAACAATAGATCAGCTCCGTTTTTGTAAGAAATGGTATTATTCATGCGTTTAAAATAACCTTCTAAATACAATTCCCATTCATTTCCGGGCGTATTGAAATAGTAACCTAAGCTTGTTTGATGCACGTTTGTTGGTCGTATATATTGATCAGAGAGTTTCCAAATATCTGTAGGTGAAGGGTTAATCGTGCTCGATATCAAATGAAGGTATTGATAGTTACGATTATAACTTGTTTTGATAGCACTATGGCTATTAAGTCGGTAATTGATACTTATCCTCGGCTCAAGCCCCTGATAAAATTTCATCGTTTCCCCCGAGCCATATTTAATTGTATCTAAAATGGATTCGTCTGATTTACTTTCTCCGGCGGCATATTGATAAACTTCACCAGATCCTATATTATGAAAAAATGACTTTCTCACACCATAGCTAATGGTTATGTTTTCATTTAATTTGGTTTCGTGGTTGATATGTAATGCCGATTCAAATCCATGTTCAGAATCAAGTAATAGCGTGTCAGAGGAAGTGTCAGTATCAAAAGGGAACCGATCCCCAGGTTTGAGTCGATGAAAGATGATGGAACTTCCAAATGTGATTTCACTATTATCATTAATGGCGAATTGAAACTCTGATTTTAAGTTGTAGTCTATGATTCTTGAATTACCTATAAAGCTAGCCGCCTCTCGTGGCTGTTCTACACGATATTGATAACCACTAATAATTGCCGAAAAATTAGCCATAATGCGTGGCGAAATCACACGATTCCATCGAGCACTTGCATTTCTATTGCCCCATTCTGTAATAGTACCAAAAGCATCTTTGTTTTTATCCTGACCAAAATATCCAGCGAGAAAAAAAGTATTTCGCTCATTTTTTATCAAATTGACTTTTGCATTGATGTCTTGAAAAGAATTGGAGCCACTTGCAGCATTTGAAATTAGACTGAGCCTATTAAGTAGGGATTGTCGGCCTGAAACGATAAAAGAACTTTTACCCTTTTTTATAGGACCTTCAAGTACGGCTTTCGCTGAAATTAAACCAATCCCCCCTGTGAAATGAAAATCTTGGTTATCGCCATTTCTTTGATGAACGTTGATCACCGAAGAAGCGCGCCCACCAAATTTCGGTGGTGTAAACCCTTTATATATATCGATGCTATTGACTACTTCGGGATTAAAAACGGAAATTAACCCATAGAAATGATTAGGATTATAAATAGGTGCTTCATCCATTAAAATAAGATTCTGATCTACGTTTCCACCACGTATATACAGGCCGTTTGCATCCTCTCCTATAGTTTTTATTCCGGGCATCATCAATGCCGTTTGTATTACATCTACCTCACCAAGGAAATAGGGGATTTGGCCTTCATTTTTCAGGTTTACTGAATTTGTTCCTGTGATTAAGGAGGAAATATTTTTATCTGCAGTTCTTGACGAAACGGTAATCTCATTCAGTCGCATACTTTTCTCTACTAATGGTATGTTGATTATGGTATTTTTGTAAAAATCCAGTGTATCCTCATAGCTATGATAGCCAATATAGGAGACCTTTATTATTACTTTTCCGCGCGGATAATTAATAACAAAGTCGCCATATTCATTCGTGGTAGTTCCGTATTTTGCTTTACTTATTGAAACAGTTGCCCCAATTAAATTTTCACCTGTAGAGGAGTCAGAGATTGTTCCTCTTATAGAAACGAGACTGATGGTTGCTCTGGGACTAAGCGTGATGATATTCCCTCGTCTCTTTATGTCAATTTTGGCTTGTTCTGAGATTATTTTAAACAAGTCTACGTCTTTAAATAAAACGTCTTTCGCAATTGAAATGTCAACATTATCAATGAAGTCTTGACTATAGGCGATTTGCAGATCATTGTTTTTACATTGATCAAGTATTTCATAGAGTTTATATACGCCACGGGACAAGCTTTGTCCGATAGCAGGTGTATTAAAAACAATAATGAACGAAAAAATGCTTAATAAACGGAAGACCATCTAACCGATTAACGGAATATGAAAATTCAAGGCGAGAATTTTCAATAAAGATAATCGTATCTATTGGCTTAATAGAAATAATAGATATAGAATGTTTTTTTTAATTTGCGCGAGTCATTACGCTAAACGCATATTGAAGTTAGTTACTTGCAATTTTGACCTGAGAGACGCGCTTTTTGATTTTTAAAGCTTGCTTTGGCGTTTAATATAATACTCAGGATTTTAACAGTTTCCTTAAGACTTTGATCTTTAAAGGAGGCGGAAACAAGACACTTACTTAACGCATCGCTATACCTGATCTCCGTATTAAAATGTGTATTTAGTTCACTTATTACTTCACTTAATGTCGCATTTTCAAATTCAAGCTGACCCGTCTTCCAAGACAGTGAATTTTTATTTATCTCGGTTTTGATAAGTACATTATTCACTAATAGCGCAGACTTACCTTTTTTTAATTTTACTTCTGTTTCATTATGTGAGACAGAAACTAGCCCATCAAAAACATGAACAATATTGTTTGTATTATCAACGCTAAATGAGGTTCCTAGCACCTGTACCTGCAACTTGTCAGTTCGTAAGTTGAAAGGAGTTCCATTGTGCTGGACGTCAAGAAATATTTTCCCTTTGGCTAAGTTGAGCGCTCTATTATCCTCGAAATTAGCGTTGAAGGAAATTTCTGAGTTTCTATCGAGTAATATATAACTACCGTCGGGAAGTTTATATTCTTGCTGATTGCCTAGAGAACTTAAAGTAGTCATCTCTATTTGCTGAGTTTGAACAATCAAAAGGGTTGCACAAAGTAATAATGTAATAACCGCAGCGATTTTTAATAAGGACTGATAACGCAAAGGCTGTCGCTTCGATTCAATTTTCGTGGCTATTGAATCCCAAGAATGTGAATTATTTACATTGACCATAGGAAACTCTGTGATCTTTTTTAGATCATTAAGCTCTACCGAGGTGAATTCGGTATTTTCGTCTTTTAGCCAGTTATTCATTAATTATATTCTGTTTTTTGTTTCCCCATTAAGTCTAAGTAAAAAAGACAAAAACAGTGCATTATTGGTTTCAATATTAAGGCAGGAGAAATACTGAAAACCCCTAAAAGACCTCCAAATTAATTCCTGTTATTTTGGTAGCAATAATCGCAATTTTTGGAATGCAATGCTCATTTGATTCTCTACCGTTTTTATAGATATATCAAGTTCTTCACTAATTTCTCTATAAGTATATCCACTGTATCTGCTTAGAACAAAGATTTGCCGACACTTGGAAGGTAGTTGATCAATAGCTTTTTGAACCCTAATTTTCAGTAGGTCGTCTTCCGTCTTATCCTCATTGATAAAAAGTGATGCGGCCGATAAATTTTCACTGAGCTGTTGTTTGGGGAGTTCGTTTTTGATGTAATTAATGGATTTATTTTTAACAGTCGTAAATAGATAAGATTTTATCGAGCTCTTAATTTGGATGGTGTCACGTTTCTCCCACAAGTAAACGAAGGCATCTTGGACTATTTCTTCGCTTATGGTTTCCATTCTTACCATACTCAAGCAAAACCTATGTAAATCGACATGATATAGCTCAAACAGTTTTTTGAACACTGATTTATCACCAGCTTTTATTCTACTGAATAATTCTCGGTCAGAAAATTCATTCATTTGTTAAAGCTCATTGCTGTCGAAGAGACCCATTATGCGGGCAAACAAACTTAAGCTTGGGTTGAAAAAGCTATAAAAATAATTCTCGCCATGAATAACAATAATCATGTCCTGTTCTGGTAGTAAATAAAGGGTTTCTCCTAGATCACCAGCCATTAAGAGTAATTCTTGCTCTGGAATGTTATAAGCCTCGAACAGGTCTGGAGTGAATTGATACCAGCCGTAATTGTAACTGTAATACTGAGACATTAATTGAGGCTGTCCTTTAATCTCAAAATACCAATCCTCACTAATCACGCGTGTTTTATCAATCCAACGGCCTTCATTCATCATTACTCTTCCAAACCTAAGCCAGTCAAATGTCGATATTTTTAATCCATCTGTAGCATTTAAAATACCAGAAGGGTCATTTTCCCAGATATAGTTTTCAATACCAATTTTGTCAAAAAGATTGATCTTAAAGTATTCTTCTAGAGAAATGTCAGGGTTCGCATTCTGCATGATCTTAGCTAATATCATACCATGACCGGAGTTGAAAACTAATCTAAGCCCAGGCTGGGCTTCTTGCGCTTGGTCTAACACAAATCTTGTCCAGTCTGCCGTTAATTTCATTTCTTTCAAATGACTTTCATCGCTCGATGAAGAAATAACAGACTCATTCCAAACTAAGCCAGACCTATTGTTGAGCAAATGTCTAAGTGTAATGGATGATTTGTCCGTGTTATTCGAAAATATCTCTTCATACTCAGGTAGGTAGGTCATGATAGGATCGTCAAGTGAGTTAATCCAACCTTCTTCAATATAAGAACCCAGTAAGCTGATAAGTATGGTATAGGTATTCCTGCCTAAGGACCTTAGTTGAGTTCTTGACGAAAAGTCATAATAATTTTCGAAAATGATTTTGTCTTCTTTAAGGATAATTACAGCATTTGTCTCTTCAAAGACACCTTCTTTTATAATGCTATCAATATTTAGCAATCGGTCATTGTCCAACCCAAAGCTCGACGGGAGATCATACTGCCAAACCTTCTGGTCAGGAGGTAACTCATCCCCCTGATAGCAGCCAGAGAGTGAAAAAAGGATTATGAAAAATATTATTTGTCTATTCTTCTTCATTTCTCTTATAGAAAAAGCCCAGTTTTATTCCTCCAGTAATTGTTATCCCCGAAATATCATTCCTATTAAACGAGGGAATATCAAAATCTGAAATATGCTTGTATCCAATGCCAATGTAGAGCTGCGTGATGATGGTAGGTTCAAATTCTAGTAAAATTTCAGGCTTGACTTCTGTAAACACATCTCTGACAAAATCGGTTTCATTATCAACTCTTCTCCAAAGTATATCACCAGATCCAAGCTGAACCCGAGCGGATAATCCTAATAGCTTTTTGTCGACTATTCGGTAACCAAGATAACCTCCACCGCTACTCGAATGTAAGGAAAAGTTATTAGGGAAAACGACTCTTTTTTCTGTGCTAGAGATCAATTCACGATAGTAAAAGCCAAATAATAACCTTTTATATTCTAAGCCCATACCGTAAAATGTGCTTGGGTTTAAATCGAAATTGAAATTGTTGGATTCAAATTGCGCTTCGATACTTATAGCCCAAGGGAAAGGAATTGTTTTAATAACAATAGTTGAATCAACATCTACGGCAGTGCTATCTTGGGCAAAGCCCATCGGGCGAATTGCACCTATGAGTATTGTTAGAATTATATATTTAATTGTCCGCATCATTCAAAGGCGTAAACTTAAGCGAATAAAAGTTTTTATTTGATTCATGCAACCCCTTAAATTCTTAATTGTCTTTACCGCGAACTTGTTTGATAATTGAAAAATACTTTAAACATACATACGGAGCTAATTGCTAAATGCAGAGTATATGATGCCATTGCGCAACACCAAATATACCAGTTGTACGTAAAAGCTATGCTCAATACTTCATTTCGCATACTGAATAATTTGGAAGATGCCGAAGACGCTATTCAGGAGGCATTTGTGAAAGCATTTAATAATATAAATACCTATAAGGAAGAATCAACTTTCGGTGCTTGGTTGAAGCGTATTGTTATTAATAGGTCGCTAACAATTTTAAATAAGAAGCAAAGAATGCTGGTTTTAGACAATCAGGTCATGGAAGAAACAGAAATGTATTTGGATCAAGATGATTGTTCTGATAGTCCTTTTGAAGTGGAAGAGGTAAAGCAAGCCATAATGCGATTGCCTGCCGGGTTTCGTAAGGTTTTAGTATTGTATTTAATAGAAGGTTACGACCATGTTGAAATTAGTGAAATCTTATCTATTTCTATTTCAACATCTAAAAGTCAATACATGCGAGCGAAAGTTAAACTGAGAAGTATACTTAACGAGAAAAAACATGAATGACGGATTGGAAGAATTTGTCTTAAAAAATGGACGCTTATTTGATGACTTGGAACCTAAAGAAGAGCTGTGGAACAAAGTCAATAGAAAACTTACGCGTCCAAAAGAAAAAAAGCCGCTATTTACATTTTGGAAAGTGGCTGCAGTTTTACTTTTTATGTCAACGGCCTATCTCATAGCCGAGAGATGGCAAGATCGTGACGAAGATAAAACGGTCGTATTGGACGAATTTATTGAAGTAGAATCCTATTATGCAAGCCTTATTTCTGAAAGGAGGTATCAGCTAAATCAGGGAAATGAAGTTTTGGCTAAGATCACCTTCGAGGAACTCAATGAACTTGAAGAATATTACGTCCTTTTAAAAGATGATTTACAAAACCTAGGATCACAAGAGAGAATAGTAGCGGCATTGATACAAAATCTCCAATTAAGAATGCAATTGTTAAACAGACAAATACACTTGCTTGAAAGTAAGGGAATGTCTAATAAAAGAATACATGATGAAAAGCAGATTTAGAATACTCGTTATCCTTTTCTTGAGTGTTTCGTTTGTTGATGCTCAAAATGCAGAAAGGACGGAAAAGCTGAGCAGAACGTTTGAAGTAAATGGTAGAATACTAAAAGTGATCAACTCCTTTGGAGACATTGAATTGAGAAACTGGAATAAAAATCAAATATTTATCGAAATAGAAATTACAGCCAAGGCCAATAATGACGATAAAGTCACACGGCTACTGAATAAAATTGATATTGATATAGAAGAGAATAGTTCAAGTATACACTATGAAACTAACCTGAAAGGGTTGGCTTCCAAGAATAGTGAATCATTTAAAATTAAATATACCATTCACTTACCATCGACTGTTGATGTAGTCTTAAAACAATCTTTTGGTGATATTATAATTGATAGTAGACTAGGATCGTCCGATATTGAAGTTGCCTATGGTAATTTAAAAGCAACCGATTTTGAAAGCCTAGACCTGAAATTGTCTTTTGGCGCAGGTGTCATGACGAGCGCAGTAAATGCAGAAATAGAACTGTCATATTCCAACTTTTCTATAGAAAAAATCAAACAGCTTAAAATGGTTGAGAAATTTTCAGAGGTAGAAATAAATGAAGTGGATATGTTGGATATGCGCGGAAATTATGGGGATGTTTCATTGCAGCAAGTAAGCATTGCGGATATAGATGCGCAATTCACAGGGCTCAAGATTGGTGCTTTAACAAAGTCATTGGTCTTAAAGGCTAATTATGTATCGGGATTTGAGATTAGAGAAGTGAGCCCTGATTTCGAGTTGATAGATATTTCCTCAAAATTTAGCGAGTTGGAACTTCATTTGGGGGACGGTTTAAAAGCAATATTCGAGGGGGAATTTAGCTTTGCTAATTTAAAAGATTATGCAGGCATTGACTATTCATTCAGATCGAAAGATCACAACGACAGTGAATACAGGGGATCCATCAATGGAGGAGATTCAACTAAAAAGATTATTGTGGAAAGTAGCTACGGAGATTTAAAATTGAAGTAATCAATAAACTTCTGTGTACTCGAAATTATCTATTACACTATCAAGCATTCTTCCTCTATCACACTTTAATACTCTTGCTGGAAATTTTTCAATAAAATGATGGTTATGAGTCGCCATCAAAATGGCAGTTCCGCTATTATTTATTTCTAAGAAAAGTTTGATTATGCCGTCAGCTACTTCAGGGTCTAAATTTCCTGTAGGTTCATCAGCGATCAATATTTGCGGCTCATTGATTAAAGCCCTCGCAATAACAACACGTTGTTGTTCTCCACCAGATAGTTGATGGGGCATTTTGTTAGAAACTGTACCAAGCCCAACGCGCATGAGAATTTCTGCGAGACGACCTTTCATTTTTGCTCTATCAGTCCAGCCAGTTGCTTTCATGACAAAAAACAGATTTTCAGCAACACTGCGATCGTAAAATAATTCAAATGCCTGAAAAATTATTCCAATTTTTCGTCGTAAGAAAGGTATTTCGTCACCCTTTATTCCTCGAATTTTAGTGCCGCAAACAGTAATGTCGCCAAGTCGGAGATCAAGGTCGCCGTAAAGCGTCTTTAATAGAGAAGATTTACCGCTTCCTGTGCGACCAATGAGATAAACAAACTCTCCTTTGGCAATATCAAAGGCTATATCTCGTAATACAGTAGCATGTTCTTGGAAAATGCTCGCCTTATTTACATGAACCAAAGGATCGTTTGAAAATGACATTTATATATCTAATTTTTGAAGTTTTCCGAAACTCAAATTACTGATGACCTCTCTAAGTGCATCTTCTTTACCTTCAAGCCCGTATTTCTCCATTCTTTGGAGCGGTCTGTCAGCTCTGAAATAAGCAATTAAAACGAAGTTCTCGTCTCTCAATTGAATGTAATTCGGAATCTTCGCTTTACCCTTTACTTTGATTATATACATAGACCATTGAATGAGCTATAGTAACTAGCTTAAAACTTATTGGTTTCCTTTATTATAATCAGCGAGAAATTTCGCTAGGCCACTGTCAGTCAATGGATGTTTTAATAATCCGGTGATAACGCTCAATGAGCACGTGACTACATCGGCACCTGCCTCAGCGCATTGTATTAAATGCATGTTATGTCTTACTGATGCTGCGAGAATTTCAGTTTCGAAATCGTAATTATCAAAGATTTGTACAATTTGCTCTATTAGCGCCATTCCATCAGATCCGATATCATCAAGTCTTCCTAAGAAAGGAGAAATATAAGATGCACCAGCTTTTGCTGCTAAAATTGCTTGTCCTGCATTAAATATTAGGGTACAATTCGTTCTTATTCCTTCCTCAGCGAGTGCTTTTATCGCTTTAACGCCATCTTTGATCATCGGGATTTTTACCACGATTTTGTTGTCAATTTTAGCAAGGTTTCTACCTTCTTCGAGCATCATTTCATACTCGGTAGATATTACTTCAGCACTTACATTATCATCGACAATATCACAGATGTCTTTATAATGCTTAAGTATGTTTTCCTTACCTGTAATTCCCTCTTTCGCCATAAGCGAAGGATTAGTGGTTACGCCATCTAAAACGCCAAGATCGTAAGCCTCACGGATATCATCAAGATTCGCTGTATCAATAAAAAATTTCATAAAATTCTAATTTAATTCAATTGGGAAGCAAACTTAATCTGTTGGGGGGATATAAAAAAAGGCAAACGAAATATCGCATCGCTACAACCACTTACCCTTGCTACCTTCCGGTCCTGGGGGATTCAGCAGGAGCTGATCGTATTCGTTTGCCGACGCAAACTTATCAAATAATAATTTCATTCTCAACTTACATTTCCGAAATACTTCCATCTTTTTTTGATGAATTTAAATCTTTGGGTATAAATTCATCTTTATGCCTATCAACACCTTATTTAAGAAAATTTCATCGGACTAAACCACCATCGATTTCCTATTGGCCTCCAGTTTTGTCATTTTATTTATTTGTACTCTCGAAGTTATTTTTAGCTTTAAAAAAGGTCATGAGACTAGGATTATCAAATAATGAAACCTGTGTTACGTTTTATCAGCGTTGATACATTCACAATTCATTTTAAACTATTCGCTAACGATGTAATATTGCGGTAGAAATTAATCTATGGTAAAAAATCTCATTTTTGCTTTACTCATCTTCTCTGCCTTTAATGCGCTATCACAGTATAAAGCATTCATAGGTGTCAAGGGCGGTGGACATGTGTCGACCGTTTATATGGAGCACACAGCATTTAACATTCGTGCCAATAACGAGTTTATCACGAGTTATCATGTCGGTCTATTTGGTAAGTTATTTAATAGTCAAAAGCAATCCTCATTCTTGAATACTGGCCTACAAATGGGCATAGATTATGATCGAAAAGGATGGCGGCAAAAATTCCTAACGGGAGCACCGGATTATTTTACCCGGTTGGATTATTTAGAAGTGCCGATTGAAGCTATAATTTATGCAGGCAAAGGAGGGAGTAAATATTTTTTCACAATGGGTCCATATTTCGAATACCTTTTGGCAGTTGATAAAGATCCGACTCCATCAATAGATGATATTGGCCAATCTGATTTTTTCCCCGTAGAGATAGATGAAGTAAATAGATTTGGCTATGGAGGTCGGATGTCCGCAGGTCTTCATCAGGATACTAAAATTGGAGCCTTTCATTTAGAAATATTCTACAACATCAGCATACGTGGAATATTAGATCCTGAATCATTATCAGCAGTTAAGACACCAGACCAAAGCAATCAATATGTCATTGGTTTTTCCATCGGGTATTTAATTCCTTTCGGGAAAATGGCATTTTAACACTTATTTGCTGATAAAAGATCGGTTTAGCGCGTTTAGTCTTCTTATAGCATCCGTTTATTGAAATATTTTAAATTGTTCGTTTTATATTAGTATCAAGAATCAATTGTTTGTCGAGTTTAAGGCGTTAATTCAATGGGAAGATTTAAAGGTTTAAAATATTTGCTTGTATTCACCTTGCCACTCCTTGCGTACATTTCTTTTAACTCCAGAGGTTGGTTGACATTTACACCAATAATTGAAGCATTTTTATTGGTCCCTTTTTTGGAATTATTATTTCGGCCAGATCCAGAAAACCTATCAGATCCAGAAGCAGTGAGCCGGAAAAACGATTGGTTTTATGATTTATTGGTTTATTCGGTCGTGCCCATTCAATGCTACTTTCTCTTGCTTTTTTTTGAGTCTATGCAAGAAATAGGACTTACTACAGTCGATAAAATCGGGAGGGTCAGTTCGATGGGTTTAATGTGTGGCGTGATAGGTATTAATGTGGCGCATGAATTAGGTCATAGAAAAAAGAAATATGAGCAATTAATGGCTAAGATGCTTTTGTTAACTTCTTTATACATGCATTTTTTCATAGAGCACAATAGAGGCCATCATAAAAATGTGAGTACACCTGAAGATCCATCATCCGCGAGAGTGGGAGAGACCTTATATTCTTTTTGGTTTAGATCAGTTGTTTATGCGTATTTATCGGCTTGGAGGTTAGAAAAAGATCGTCTTGCCAAAAAAGGAATCGGTTGGTTTACGTGGCACAATGAGATGTTGGTTTTTCAAATTATTCAATTGACTGCTTTGGCTATTATCTATGCTGTGTTCGGGTTGCCTATTCTGCTTTACTTCTTAGCATCAGCCATTATTGGATTTTTACTCTTAGAAACGGTCAATTATATAGAGCACTACGGATTGCAAAGGGGCCAAAAAGGGAATACTTATGAGAGAGTAATGCCCGTCCATAGCTGGAACTCGAACCATGTTGTAGGTCGATTGCTCTTATTCGAATTGTCACGGCATTCGGACCATCACTTTATCGCAAGTAGGAAATATCAGCTGTTGAGAAATATGGACAATAGCCCGCAAATGCCTACAGGATATCCAGGCATGATGCTGCTTGCGACCATTCCTCCGCTATGGTTTTTTATTATGAATAAAAAAATCAAACGTTTTCAAAGGGCTTATTGATTGATTTTTATCAGTTTTCTAATGTTATATCAAAAACATTGCGTTTTACCTATTTTTTAAGATAATTTTGTATCAAATTCATAAAGTCAAACCGAATTTACTATGTCCGTAGAAAAAATTGAAAAGGCACTTGTTGCCGCCAAAGACAAAATGTCCGATCTAGGTATCGAAGAGCAATTAGTCTCAGAAATCGAATGGTGTTTAGGTAGTTATGCTCATGATGGTAATCCTGAAGGATTACTTCAAAAAGTAGAAGAAGCTACATTGACGCTAGTGAAGTTTAAGAAAACAAATAGTCGAAAAGTATCAAAAAAGTTGATTGACGACTTGGAAAAAGTATTAAAAGCAAAATGATTAAAGACCCGCCTAGTGCGGGTTTTTTTTATAGATTAAACCAGTAGGAGAGTTTAATGACTAATGCTCTATTCTTAGTGGTGCTATCCAAAGTGTTATAGTTGTCAGTATAAACGATGAATAAGTCGCTTACTGGTTTAAACCTCCATTGCAGCCTTGTGTTGACGTTGAAATTGTCAATTTGATTATTATACTGCAGGAAAGTAGTCCAGAATAGCTTATTTGTCATGGTAAGGTCTACCCTTGGGCCAATCAAATAGTAATTAGTGCTCCCACTATTGAATTCCAATCTATTATACTCAAAATTCATTTCGATATTCAGGAAGGGCTCAAAGCGGTAAGCTATAAAACTACCCATAGAAAGTCGTTTGCCCGTATAAAAACCACCATAACTCAGGTATCCATTCGCACTTAATAGCTTTCTATTGTCTGTTCCTGCATAGATATAGGCATTTATCCAGTCGTACCGATTATTGGCGCTCAATAACTCTTCCTCTTTGTCTGTAGGATTAAAGTCATCGATTAGCAATACACTATTTACGTTCGTTCCAAATCCGAATTCTGACCTATTCAGGAAGCTGAACTCATAGCTCAGTTCTGCATTTTTGTCCAAATTATTAAAGCTTAGATCATTCACAAATTCGAATCTGACTTTTGGACCGTGTTTTTGTATTTTCCCTTCTGGGTAAAACGATAACTCTCCACCAACACCGCTAGAATAAATCCCTGTTCTAGGAACAAATCCTACTTCAGCGTTATAATTTTCACCAATAATGTTTTGAAACCAGAATACGCTGAATTCACGTGTTCGGTAAGATAGGAATCCACCATGTGCAAATGTGCTATTCAGTTTGTTTGGATCGGATGATCTATGATAAAAGAAATTACCTTCCCAGCGATTATCCTCAGACAGTAGGTTATAATCTACACCGAAGACTCGATTGTATTTTGAGGTTGAGCTAGCGGTATCACTGTCATCAAAATTCATAGACTGTCGGTTGACAAAAACAGCTCCAACATTTGACCGGCTAAATATTTGCCGCTGAAAAACTGCGACAGAATAATTCTGTGATGGCGTATTCAGTTCATCGTCTTTTTCTGTTTGCATACTCAAAGCACCAATACGCCAATCTTCACCAATTTTTCCACTGAGTCGTGCGCCTCCTAAAATCGGAACTTGTCTGGTCAAACCATCTTCAGTACTTAAAATACCAATTCTTCTACTAAAAAATGGTCTTGCAGCAGGGAATCCGTTTCTAGCAAATAGATCTTGATTTTCTAGAAAAAACTGCCGTCTTTCAGGGAAAAAAAGTTCGAATCGTTGAAGATTAGTTACTTGTTGGTCTACCTCCACTTGTGAAAAGTCAGGATTGAAGGTTAGGTCCAGGTTAAGACTGTTGGTTAGTCCAACTTTAGCATCAAAACCTGCCTGAACTTTTGTTTGGCGATCAGTATTTTCTTCATAATTCTCTGAAGTATTGGCATTGAGGTAAGGAATCAATGAAATGTTTGTTCCTGCTTTTGGAGGTTGCTGATCCCAAACAAGTTTTGCTGAATAGACCAAGTCAGAACTTCGGTATTGTATAGGCACCTGAATGTAAGAAGTGCGCTCGTTTTGTAATTGATTGTTTCTAAGTGCCTGTATATTCCAATTAGATGCTTCGTTGTATCGAAAAGATTTAAATGGAATAGCCATTTCTACGATCCAAAATTCTTCATAGATTTTAGCCTCCGAATACCATTTGTTGTCCCAGTCATCAGCAACTCCGCCTCCAAGAACTACCAATCCTTCACGCTGGACGTTGAGTGGTGTTACTTGAAAAGTGAACCCATTACTTTGGTCATTGAAAGAATCGATGTAGATACTGAAATTATCATTGTCTGACCAATCGAAATCTCTTCTAAGTGACCGTACAATTGGCTTATCAGTGGGTAATTTGTAGCAAATAGCCGCTACATATAAATTATCATCATCGTACGTAACCTTGAATTCTGTCCTTTGGTGGGCGGGTAAGGAATCGGTAGGAAATGTTTGATAAAAATCGCTGGCAACCATTGCGTTTTGCCAATCTACTTCATTCAGTGAACCGTCCAGAACAATCTCTGAATAAGCTTTTTTAATGTAGTAGCTAGTGTTCGTTTGAAGATTTTGTCCTAAAAGGTCAGGCAGAAAAAAGAGTAGAAGTGAGGCTGCTCCTAATAGTTTGTTCACGTTGCTGTAGTACTGAGTTTACCGTCTTGGTATGAGATGAGAATCAGCTATTGAACGCAAATAACTTCTTTTTGTTTGGATACTTGGATCAGAATAAATGTACGCGGATAGATCAGCAATGACACCAGGTTTATATCCAAGCGCCAGCGCTAGTCTTTCACAAAAACTAATTTCCTTAATGTGAATTTTACCGTCGATTTTCATCAACTGAATAACGTTGAATAAATATTCGAATTTCTCGTCGGGAGGAAGGTTTTTGACATTTGGAACTGGTTTTGGATTGTCCATAATAAATTCCACCTCATCTTTCGTCAACCCGCTTCTCTGGCCAATGTTATGAATTAGATCGCTTTCTGCTTCCGCTAAAAAATTGTCAGCCATCGATAAGTGTACAAGAATGCTTATTTGTTCTTCTAAAGGTAACATTATAGCAATGTAATTTAAAATTCGTGACTTTAACCAAAAGTTGATTTATGAAACTATTAATATTCTCTCAAATTAAAAATCTTTAGAAATAATTTAAATACTATTTGCATTTTTTTACTTCTTAGAATTAGCTTAGCATTTATGAACAAGACAAGAAACTATTGGTGGTGGTATAATGACAATGCTCAGTGAGTTGTGAATAGCGCTATCAATAAGATGATATAGAACCCGCTTTTTACAGCGGGTTTTTTTTTGCTTTATCGAAAATACAAATGATACATTTAAAAACAAGAGAAAAGAAAATATTGGCCGATACCATTACGCCAGTGGGTATTTATCTAAAAGTAAGGGATCATTTTGCGAATTCTTTCCTTTTAGAAAGTTCAGACTATCATGGAGACGAAAACAGTATTTCTTATATATGTTGTTCGCCAATAGCATCCTTCAGCTTAGAAAAGGACTTAATCAAAACAGCTTACCCAAATGGTGAGACATTTGAACTGAAGGTGGATAAGGAGCTCAGCGTAGTGGACGAGCTAACAAAATTCTCAAAAAAATTCAAACATCACGATAAAAAGCCAGGTCGAATACAAACGGGTCTATTTGGGCACATGTCCTATGATGCTGTTGCACATTTTGAAGATATTGAAATAAACAATAAACCTTCACTGGCTAGCGAATTACCGTTGATTAAGTATCAGTTATTCAAATATATTATAGCACTTGATCATTTTAAAAATGAATGTTTTTTGGTTGAGGCTTATGTGGATGAGCCTAATGATGAGGAGTTTAAGCAACTACTCAATGTTGTAGTTAATCAAAATGTCCCATCTTTCACATTTAGTAAAATCGGGGATACGAAATCGAACTTTACAGATGAGGAGTTTTTGGAAAAGGTAAAGGCCGGCATCAAGCATTGCGATCTTGGTGACGTCTTTCAGGTAGTTTTTTCAAGACAGTTCCACGCTGCGTTTAAGGGGGATGAATTTCAATTGTATCGTGCATTAAGATCAATAAACCCTTCACCATATCTTTTTTACTTTGACTATGGCGGATATAAAATTTTCGGTTCTTCACCAGAAGCACAAATAGTTATAAAAGAAGACTTGGCTACTATTTACCCAATTGCCGGAACATTTAGACGAACGGGTAATGATCATGCAGATGCGGAATTAGCGACTAAGTTATTAGAAGATCCCAAAGAAAATGCCGAGCATATTATGCTTGTAGACCTTGCAAGAAATGATTTGAGCAAAAACGCCGATAATGTGGTCGTGGAGACTTACAAGGAAGTACAATACTATTCACATGTTATCCATTTGGTATCCAAAGTATCAGGGAAACTAAAAAAAGATTCTAAGCCGCTAGATATAGTAGCGAGTACATTTCCAGCTGGTACGCTATCTGGTGCTCCTAAGTATAGAGCGATGCAACTGATTGCTGAATATGAAAATACCGCTAGGGGCTTTTATGGTGGAGCCATCGGCTTTATGGATTTTGATGGAAATTTTAATCATGCCATTATGATAAGAACTTTTATGAGTAAAAATAATCAACTGTTTTTCCAAGCGGGGGCCGGAATTGTATCCAAGTCTGATCCAGAAAGTGAAATGCAAGAGGTTTATAACAAATTGGCAGCCCTAGAAGGTGCGCTTGATTTAGCCCAAAATATAGACTGAGATGAAGATTTTAGTATTAGATAATTACGATTCTTTCACTTACAACTTAGTACACATTATTAGAGAACTAGGTTTTGCAGAGGAGTTGGATGTTTTTCGCAACGACAAAATAAGTATTAATGATGTAGGGTCATACGATCATATTTTGTTGTCTCCAGGTCCAGGATTACCTAAAGATGCTGGTATTATGCCCGAATTACTTAAAAAATATGCGAGCACTAAAAACATTTTGGGTGTATGCTTAGGCCATCAGGCAATTGCCGAATCTTTTGGTGGTGACTTATACAATTTGACCAGTGTTTTCCACGGGATTGCGACTAAAAATATTCTTACCAATGAGGATCCTTTTTTCACCAATATCCCAAAAGAATTTCAGGTTTGTCGCTATCATTCTTGGGCGGTAAAAGGCGAAAATCTCCCAGAAGAATTATCAATAACTGCGGTGGATGAGAGCGGAAGTATAATGGCAATAAGGCATAAGGAGTTTAATGTAAGAGGTGTACAGTTTCATCCTGAGTCCATTATGACCGAGCATGGCAAGCAAATGATTAAAAACTGGTTAGCAATTCAAGTATGAAAGACGTTCTGAATAAACTGATTAAATATCAAACCTTATCACGAGATGAGGCCTTTGAAATATTATCCAATTTGGCAACCGGTCAATATAATAACAGTCAAATGGCTGCATTTATGACCGTTTACCTGATGCGTTCCATTCGCGTAGAAGAGCTGGAAGGTTTTCGAGATGCCATGCTGGAGCTTTGTATCAAAGTTCCCGGAGAAAAACATGATGCCATTGATCTTTGTGGGACGGGTGGAGACGGTAAGAATACCTTCAATATATCTACAGTAAGTTCATTCGTAGTAGCTGGAGCCGGCCAAAAAGTGGTCAAACACGGTAATTATGGTGTTTCTTCTGTGAGTGGCTCTTCAAATGTCTTGGAGCAATTAGGAATTAAATTTTCTAATGATCTAGAAACAATAGAAAACAGTATTGATGAAGCGGGAATTTGTTTTTTGCATGCACCACTATTTCATCCGGCAATGAAAAATGTAGGACCTGTAAGAAGAGAGTTAGGAATTAAGACTTTTTTCAACATGCTAGGCCCAATGGTGAATCCAGCCTTTCCTAAGGCGCAGGTTGTCGGTGTATTCAGTTTAGAATTGGCGAGGCTTTATGGTTATTTGTATCAAAATACGGATAAGAGATTTGCGATTGTTCATTCGTTAGACGGGTATGATGAAATTTCACTTACTGGATCTTTTAAATTAATTACTAACGAAAAAGAGCAAGTCATCAGTCCAGAAGATCTGGGCTTTGAAAAGCTATCAGAGGCTTCTTTGGCGGGAGGAGAAGATGTACCTTCTGCAGCAAAAATTTTGCTTAATATTTTAAACGACCAGTGTACTAAAGCTCAGAAACATGCGGTATTGGCCAATGCAGGACTTGCTATTTCAACAGGTAAGCAGATATCATTTGAAGAGGGAATTGTGGAAGCGAAAAGTTCTATTGAAGGAGGAAAGGCTTTTGAAGCCTTCGAAAAATTTAAGTCAATTAATAAATAGCCTTTTAAAAAGGAAGATAAAATGAAGAATATACTTGACGAAATTGTTGAATATAAAAAAACGGAAGTCGCTAACAATAAAGCCCTGTTTCCAATCAAATTATTAGAAAAAAGCACGTTTTTCGAAGGAGCGCCTGTTTCACTAAAAAAATACCTTCGCCGATCAGATAAGGTGGGGATTTTAGCAGAATATAAACGTAAATCTCCTTCCAAAGGCACCATTAATAATAATGCGTCTATTGAGAAAACATCCATAGGTTACATGCAAGCAGGAGCGTCAGGTTTGTCTGTTTTGACTGATCAGAATTTTTTTGGGGGAAGCAATGACGATCTTGTTACTGCAAGAAAGTTTAATTTTTGTCCTATTTTAAGAAAGGATTTTATCATTGATGAATATCAGATTATTGAAGCCAAATCTATTGGTGCTGATGTCATACTCCTTATAGCGGCATGTCTGTCACCTGATGAGATAAAATCACTTTCTAAGACAGCAAAGTCTTTGGGATTAGAAGTGCTATTAGAAGTACATGATGAAGAAGAGCTTAACCGATCATTAGTTGGAGAATTAGATATTATCGGGGTGAATAATCGCAACTTAAAGACGTTTGAAACTGATATCGAAACTTCAAAAAGCTTAGTAAGTAAAATCCCAGATGAATATTTGAAAATGTCAGAAAGTGGTCTGAGTAATCCGAAAACAATTGTTGAGTTGAAAAAACTTGGCTATGAAGGTTTTCTAATTGGGGAAAGGTTCATGCAATCAAGTAGACCTGACAAAGCATGTGGTGAGTTTATTAAACAAATAAAAGAATTACTTTAAAATGTTATTAAAGGTATGTGGCATGCGGGATGAAGCAAATATCAAGGGGCTAATAGCGCTAACTCCTGATTTTATTGGCTTCATATTTTACCCTAAATCTAAAAGATTTGTTGGGGAAAATTTTATCATGCCTTTGGTGCCTATATCCATTAAGAAAGTAGGCGTATTTGTAAATGAGGCTTTACCCAATCTGTTATCGTTGGTAAAAAAGCATGAATTAGACTTTGTTCAACTTCATGGGAATGAGACTGTTGAGTATGTGCAGGAAGTGAAAATGAACGGAATAAAGATCTTAAAAGTGTTTAGTGTTTCTGATGTTTTACCAATTCAATCAATGAAAAAGTATTTGTCGCTGGTTGATTATTTTTTGTTTGATACGAAAACACCTGAATACGGAGGCAGTGGACGGAAATTTGATTGGAGTATTTTAAAACAATACGACCTCAACAAACCATTTTTCTTAAGTGGTGGAGTAGCATTGAGTGATGTCGATGATATTCAAGGTTTGAACTTGAAAAACCTTATCGCTATTGATGTCAATAGCAAGTTTGAAAATAGCCCTGGAAATAAAAATTTAGCATTAGTCAAAGAATTAAAAGTAAAGATATGATCGAATTGGAATCAGAATATCTGGTAGATAAAAGAGGGTACTTTGGGAACTTCGGTGGCGCATTTATACCGGAAATGTTGCATCCAAATATTGAAGAGCTTCAATCTAGGTACTTGGAGATTGCTAGTAGTGAAGAGTTTATAAAAGAATTTGAGCTCTTATTAAAGGACTATGCTGGTCGGCCAACACCACTTTATTTAGCGGAGCGAATGTCTGCACATTATGGGGCTAAAATCTATTTGAAGCGAGAAGATCTTTGCCATACGGGAGCGCACAAGATCAATAATACTATAGGACAGATTTTGGTGGCGAAAGCTTTGGGTAAGAAAAAAATCATTGCAGAAACAGGAGCAGGTCAACATGGCGTGGCAACAGCTACTGTTTGTGCGCTAGCGGGTTTGAGTTGCATTGTGTACATGGGGGAAGTTGATATGGCAAGGCAGAAGCCAAATGTGGAAAGAATGAAAATTCTTGGCGCAGAGGTCAGACCAGCTACTTCTGGGAGTAAGACTTTAAAAGATGCTACTAATGAAGCCATGCGGCATTGGATTGCTAATCCCGATGATACGCATTATATCATTGGGTCTGTTGTAGGACCTCATCCATATCCTGATATGGTAGCAAGATTTCAGTCTGTGATTAGTGAAGAAATTCGTTGGCAGCTAGAGAGTAAGGAAGGTAATCCTTTACCTGATTACGTTTTTGCATGTGTTGGTGGAGGAAGTAATGCGGCAGGAGCATACTACCATTACTTAAATGACCCTTCTGTGAAACTAATAGCTGCCGAAGCGGCAGGTCTAGGAAATGAAACAGGCAAATCTGCCGCAACGACCGCACTGGGCACGCCCGGAGTGCTCCATGGAAGCAAAACCTTACTTATGCAAACGGAAGATGGGCAGGTAGTTGAGCCTTATTCCATATCGGCCGGATTAGATTACCCAGGGATCGGTCCTTTTCATGCGCATTTATTTGAATCGAAAAGGGCACAATTCGTTGGCGTTACTGATGAGGAAGCCATGCAAGCAGGTATTTTTTTAAGTAGAACAGAGGGAATCATTCCCGCAATAGAAACAGCCCATGCAATAGCTGCTCTGGATCAATTCAAATTCAAAAAAGACGAAGTAGTAGTCATCAATGTTTCTGGCAGGGGAGATAAAGACTTGGACACATACATCAAATGGGGAAAGTATTAGATCATGAATAGAATAGATCAAGCATTTGCTGAAAGAAAAAATCAGCTATTAAATGTGTACTTCACTGCTGGATTTCCAGCATTAGGCGATACCGTGGTTATTGCGGAAAGGCTACAAGAAGCAGGCGCACATATTTTGGAAATCGGGTTACCCTATTCTGACCCCATCGCAGATGGTCCTACGATTCAAGAAAGTTCGAATAAGGCCATAGCTAATGGAATGTCTCTGAAAGTGCTCTTCGGCCAGCTGGCTTCACTAAGAGAGAAAGTGAATATTCCTGTAATATTAATGGGTTATTTGAATCCAATTATTCAGTTTGGAATAGAAAAATTTTGTGAGAAATGTGCAGAGGTTGGTATTGATGGGCTTATTTTGCCTGACTTACCAATGTATGAATATGAAAATATTTATAAGCCCATATTCGAAGTTCATAATCTGTATAATATCTTTTTAATCACACCTCAAACATCAGAAGCGAGGATTAGGAAAATTGATGACCTGTCGAATGGGTTCATATATATGGTGAGCTCGGCAAGTATCACTGGTGCTAAAAATGACATCTCCGAGGATCAGATTAAATACTTCAATAGAATAAACGGGATGAATCTTAAAAACCGAAGACTCATTGGTTTTGGGATCTCAAATAAAACAACTTTCGATTCGGCTTGTCAGTACGCCAGTGGTGCAATCGTGGGAAGTGCTTTTATTAAGCACATAAGTGAAGATTCATCAAAGCAATCAATCAATAAATTCGTACATCAAATTTTAGACAAATGATCATTCAGTTTGAAGAGAACATTACAAAAGAGCAAAAATCAGAACTTTTTAGCCATGTTGAAAAGACGGGATATAAAACGAATGAAGTGAAGACGCAACAAGGCCATTACCTTGTGGGTATCGGTAAAAAAGCCTTCGATGTAAGAAAAATTGGTCATTTGAATGGGATCAAAGACATTCATATCGTTAGCGATGATTATAAGCTTGTCAGCTCAAAGTGGAAAGTAGACCAGACAGTCATTGATTTAGGTGATGGAGTGAAAATAGGTGGAGGCCATTTTGCCATTATGGCCGGTCCTTGTAGCATTGAAGGAGAAGAAAATATCTACAAAACGATCGATCACTTAAAAGCAAATGGTGTAAATATCATGCGTGGAGGAGTCTACAAACCACGTAGTTCACCATACTCGTTTAGAGGTCTAGGAATTGAGGGCTTGAAAATTTGGTATGAAGCAGCTAAGGCATCCAATATTAAAATCGTAACAGAGGTGATGCAGGTTTCACAAATTGAAGCGATGAATGATTATGTTGATATCTTTCAGGTAGGGGCTAGAAACACTCAGAACTTCAATCTTTTGGATGAACTTGGAAAGGTGGACAAAGCAGTCATGATCAAAAGGGGAATTTCCGGAACTATTGATGAGTTGCTATACAGTGCAGAATATGTTTTTGCCGGAGGTAATGAAAAACTTCTGTTGTGTGAAAGAGGAATAAGAACATACGAAAAAGCATCACGGAATACTTTCGATATCAACGCTATTCCTATCTTAAAGGAAAAAACTCACCTGCCAATAATTGCTGATCCTTCACATGGTATTGGAATTAGAGATTATGTGTCTCCCGTAGCTTTAGCCGCTACAGTAGCTGGAGCCGATGGGGTCATTTTTGAAATTCATGACAAACCAGAAGAGGCGTTTTCAGACGGACAACAGACATTGGACTTTGACGAGTCTGCCAAGCTTATTAAGAAAATACATGCCATGAGGTCATTAATGTAAATTTTACTTGACGATATATGTCATGACAACTAATTCAGTTAAAATGATTAAATTTGAATTAAAACACATTCTGCATGAAACAGATATACGGTAGCTACAACGAGGAAGACTTTCAAGTTTGGAAACGGTTATATGATCGTCAGATACAAAACCTACCAACTGCCGCGACTAAAGCGTACATGGAAGGTTTGGAAAAGGTGAGCTTTGTGCCAGAAAAAATTCCGGTCTTTAAAGAGACCAATGATGTCTTAGAAGGTCTTACAGGGTGGAGATTGGCAGTTGTACCAGGAATTGTTCCAGATTATACATTCTTCGAATTAATGTCAAATAAGCGATTTCCAGCCACGACTTGGCTAAGAAAAATGAAGGAGATTGATTATCTAGAAGAGCCCGATATGTTTCATGATGTGTTCGCACATGTTCCATTATTAAGTAATCAGTCTTTTGTTAATTTTCTTGAAGAGCTTAGTGTTATTGGGCTTGGTTATGTAGGTAATGATTATGCTATTGAGATTCTATCCAGAATTTATTGGTTTACGGTCGAATTTGGTCTGATACAAGAAAAAGACGGATTGAGGATATATGGAGCAGGAATCTTGTCATCAGCTGGTGAAACAAAATATAGCTTATCAGATGAGCCACCAAAATATGATTTTGATGTAAGAACGATCGCCAAGACATCTTTCAGAAAAGACGTATTTCAGGAAAGATATTTTGTCATTCAATCTTATGAACAGCTCTACGAAAGCCTTGGAGAGATTAAGGAAGTTTTGGCTGAAATGGTTGAAAAAAGAATGGAAGAACCTGTGGTGGCATAGTGTTCTGAATTAACTTTACAATTTAAAGGTTGTACTTCGGTACGACCTTTTTTGTTTTCAGACACCAGCAAAATGAAAGTAGCCATTGTAAAATACAATGCAGGAAATGTGCAGTCTTTAACCTTCGCCTTAAATAGACTGGGAATATCGCCTACGTTGACGAGTGATAAAGAAGAGTTAGCTTCAGCTGATAAAGTAATTTTCCCAGGCCAAGGCGAGGCGAGCTCGGCGATGAGAAGCCTTGAGTCAAATGGTCTTACATCAGTTTTAAAAGCACTTAAACAGCCTTTCCTAGGTGTTTGTCTTGGGATGCAATTGATGTGTGAGTTTTCAGAAGAGAATCAAACAAAGTGCCTAGGCATCTTGCCTATAAAAGTTCAAAAATTCGAATCAGCCGAGTTAAAAGTGCCTCATATGGGCTGGAACACAATCACTGACTTGAAAGGGCAATCATTTAAGGAAATTAAAGAGAATGACTACATGTACTTTGTCCATAGTTATTATGTACCCATCTCAGTGTACACGATAGCACAATGCAATTATGGTGTTGACTTCAGTACGGCTATTCATCATCGTAATTTTTACGCCATTCAGCCACATCCAGAAAAAAGTGCGGATGCAGGAATGAAATTTTTAGATAATTTTTTAAAGCTATAAAAATGGAAATTATCCCTGCGATAGATATTATCGACGGAAAATGCGTGAGGCTTACCAAAGGAGATTACACTCAAAAAACAGAATACTTTAACGATCCCCTAGAAGTTGCAAAGATATTCGAGCAGGCCGGTATCAACAGACTGCATTTAGTTGATTTGGATGGAGCTAGACAGAAGCGCGTAATTAATATTAAGACTTTAGAAACGATCGCATTAAATACTTCGCTGACGATCGACTTTGGCGGAGGGGTGAAGACCAGAGAGGATCTGGAACGGGTGTTCAATGCGGGAGCTACGCAAGTAACTGCAGGCAGCATTGCGGCAAAAGATCCCGATGAAGTGCGTAAATGGCTTCATGATTTTGGTGGAGAAAAGATTATTTTAGGTGCGGATGTGTTAGATAGAAAAATTATGGTTTCGGGTTGGCAACAAGCGACTGAGCTTGAGCTTTTTGCTTACTTGAAGGACTATATTGAGGCAGGTGTACATTATGCAATTTGTACAGATATTAGTAAAGATGGTATGCTTGGCGGGCCAGCTTTTGAGTTATATGAGGAAATTTTAAAAGAATTTCCAACTCTAAAATTAATCGCTAGTGGGGGTGTTTCGAATTTAGATGACCTTCATAAGTTGAAAACCAATGGGTTATTCGGTGCAATCGTTGGAAAAGCATATTATGAAAATAAAATCACGCTAGAAGAATTAAAAGAGATTATCGATGCTGACTAAAAGAATTATTCCTTGCTTGGATATCAAAGATGGGCGCACAGTCAAGGGAGTTAATTTTCTTGAGTTAAGAGATGCCGGAGATCCCGTGGAGCTAGCGGAAAGGTATTCTCATGAAGGTGCCGATGAATTGGTGTTTCTGGATATTTCAGCCACCAATGAAAAGCGAAAAACTTTATTAGATCTCGTAAAAAGAGTCGCAGCGACTATTCATATTCCTTTTACTGTTGGCGGAGGTATAAGCAGCGTTGCAGACGTGAAATCAATTCTTGACGCAGGTGCGGACAAAGTATCCATTAACTCCGCTGCTGTCAAAAATCCAGATTTGATTAATGCTATTTCCGCAGAGTTTGGTACTCAATGTTTGGTTATCGCAATTGATACCAGACATGTTGATGGAGAAGATATCGTGCACACACATGGTGGAACCAAACCAACGGCACTTAAAACATTGGATTGGGCCATTGAAGTAGGCAATAGAGGTGCAGGGGAGATTTTACTTACTTCCATGGATCATGATGGCACGAAAGCAGGATTTGCCGTTGAATTAACTAAGAAAATTAGCAATTCAGTCAAGATTCCTGTGATTGCTTCAGGTGGAGGAGGCTCGATCGAACATTTTTCGAACATTTTTGATCAAGGCTCAGCCGATGCAGCGTTAGCAGCTAGTATTTTCCATTATAAAGAAATTGAAATAAAATATTTAAAAGAAGCTATCCAATCGGATAGTATTCCGATGCGCTTATGACTCCAGACTTTGATAAATCCAATGGGCTAATCCCTGTAATAGTACAAGACGCCAAAACTGATAAAGTTTTAATGCTTGGTTACCAAAATGAGGAAGCGTTTAACCAAACGAAAGAGACTGGGAAAGTAACTTTTTTTAGTAGATCCAAAGGTAGGATTTGGGTGAAAGGAGAAACTTCGGGAAATTTTCTTTTCTTGCAAAAAGTATTGATTGATTGCGATAACGATACATTATTGATCAAAGCCAATCCCGTTGGACCGGTCTGCCATACGGGAGCGGATACCTGCTTTGACGAAAAAAATACCTCTGGAATTGCTTTCCTTAATCGTCTGTCAGACATCATAAATGACAGGCATACAAACCCAACAGACGAATCGTATACCTCTAGTTTGTTTAAAAAAGGAAAAAATAAACTAGCACAGAAAGTTGGAGAAGAGGGTGTAGAAGTAGTTATCGAAGCGATGGCTGAGAATGAAGAGTTATTATTAAATGAGTCTGCAGATTTAATATTTCACTTAATGGTATTACTGGAAAGTCAGGGCCTAAAGCTGAGTGATGTGGTCAATATTTTGGAAAAACGTCATCAATCTTCTTGAAGTCCTCAATTTTGGTTAGATTAAAGTAAATAATCACGCTGAAATGACTAAATACGATGTAGTAATCATTGGTGCTGGCCCAGCAGGCTATGCAGCAGCTATGAGAGCTGTTGACTTTAATAAAAAAGTCGCATTAATAGAAAAAAAACAATTGGGAGGAGCAGGGATTCATCATGGAGCTCTTTGGAGTAAGACATGGTGGGAACTCAGCCGCGAAGCTCACTCCTTGAGGAAGCATTCTGTAGCTTTCAATATCAACAAGCTAGAGTTTAATTACGACAAAGTAAGAAGTGAAGTGAGACATGCTGTTAATGAACGCATGGAACAGCTTGAGCACCATATGCGAAATATCAACGTGTCTATGGGAGAAGATATGTTTGATTATATTTCAGGCAGTGCCAGAGTAAAAGATGCCAACACAGTTGAGATTTCGACATTAGATGGCAAACATGAAATAAAAACTGATTACATCATTTTGGCTACTGGAAGTACCCCTAGGAAGCTACCAGAAATCCCCATAGACGAAGAGCATATTTTCACAAGTGATGGCCTAGATAAATTGGAGGATTTTCCAAAAAGCATGGTTATCGTCGGAGCTGGTGTTATCGGTTGCGAGTTTGCGACCATTTTCTCAAATTTCGGTCATACAAAAGTGCATTTAATCGATAAAGGGGATAGAATATTGCCTTTTGAGGACGATGACGTAGTGAAAATTATTGAACAAAACTTGGAAGACAAAAATGTTTTGATTCATCGTAATTCTCGCTTGAAGTCAATGAATATTGAAAATGGAATGGTCGTTTATTCTTTAGAGTATACTGATGGGTCACAGGAAATTTTCAGAGTGGAAAAAGCCTTGGTATCCGTTGGGAGAGTGCCGAATTATGAAAATTTAGTTGACCCGAGTTTGGATTTAAAAGTGGACAATAGAGGGATTATCGATAATCTCACGCAAACTTCTATTCCTAATATCTATGCTGTAGGGGATATTACTGCAGATATATCTTTGGTGAATGTAGGAGAGTTGGAGGGAAGGTATGCTATTGAAAGTATTTTTGGTAAGCCTGACCGACCATTGATTTATGAGAATATAAGTGCCATCATGTTTTTAGCGCCTGAAGTGGCCGGTGTTGGTATGAACGAGATTCAAGCTCAAGAGAAGAAGTTAGACTACCGAGTCGTGAGCATAGATTATTCGTGTATTCCAAGAGCTATAGCCATGCGAAATACCCAAGGCTTTATCAAAATAATTGTAACTGATGATGATAAGCATGAAATACTAGGAATGCGAGTTGTTGGAGAGCATGCTTCAAGTGCTATTCAGGCAGTGGCTCTACTCATTTCTATGGGTAAGGGAATGCGCGAATTGGCAGAACTGATTCACCCACACCCTTCAATTATTGAAGGTATTCAAGAATGTGGGAGAATGCTTTTGGGTAAGTCGATGCTTAAACCTGCAGTTTTAAGAAATGCCATGGTTTGTAAGTCTTATGCCAACGGTAAATATTCAAATCTTAGTTAGTATAAAACTTTGAAGTGCTAGGATATCCTTAATTAAACGTTATTCCTTTTGGGATGTTGAAAATCGTGCTATCCATTGCGGGGGCTTCATTAATTTCAATTGCAAGAATTTCATAATTAATTCCAGGAAGGTGCTTCACAATCTTAAGCACCAATCCTTCCCACTCGTATATTTCTTTGACTACACCGGTATTAAATATCCATTTTGTACATGTTTTATCCAGAATAATGGAAGTATCTGATTTTGTAGCTCCCTCTGCTTGCATGATTGCCTCTATGCTTTCATTTGCGGTTTTGTACCTTAACAGCTCACTATATCGCGAATCTTTCAGCTTAGTACCCTTCTTGTCTTTATTTTTAAAGCTATACGTGTAGTCGCCTAGAGATAGCGTTGATGTTATTGTACTGTCGGATATTCCATATTTATTAATTTCTATTTCCGTAACAAAATGATCAAGCCACCCGTCATCAGAAAATGTTCTCGTGGCTGACCCAGTAGCATCTCCTGTGATACTGTATTTTATAATCGCTCCTTTAAGTGGATATTTTTTTAAGTCTTTAGCACTTAAATCTTGGCTGTTGTCTTGTGCACAAATATTTATTGATAGCGCAAAAAATGCAGTGAGTAAGAAGAGGTTTTTCATGATTAGGGTGATTAAGCAATGAAACTAAAGAAATCTCTGATCTTCGCAAAATAAAAAACCCCGGAATGGACGTTCCGGGGTTACAACCAGCTATAGACAAGAATCTGATTCCTCAGAATCTTGTTGTAAATGTCATAGAATCAAAGTGAAAAATCCTGCCATAGTGTGTTAACATCCTGCCAAATCAGTAAAATACTGCCATATCATCTAATTTTTTTCTAGAAAGCTCAGGTACGAAGGTATTTGGTTTTGGATATCCGACGGGAAGCAATAAAAAGGCTCTCTCATTCAACGGTCGATTGAGGAGTTTTGTGAGAAAGTTCATTGGAGAAGGAGTGTGGGTCAGTGTCACTAAGCCAGCATTGTGAATTGCCGTAATGAGCATTCCACAGGCAATTCCTACCGATTCATTCACATAATAATTATTGGCTTTTTCATTTTCATCCATTTCATAGACGCGCTTACAAACAACAATTAACCAAGGCGACTCTTCGAGAAAGGGTTTTTCCCAATTAGTAGCCATTGGTTTAAGATCATTGAGCCACCTTTCGCTCATTCGTCCATTATAACTATCGTATTCTTCCTTCTCAGCTGCTTCACGAATCTTCTTCTTTAAATCTGGGTTTGATATTGCGCAGAAAGTCCATGGCTGCTTGTGCGCACCACTAGGGGCTGTTGCAGCTGTTTTAATCACATTTTCAATGATTTCCTTAGGAACATCTTTTTGATCGATCTCACGAACTGATCTACGTTTGTCCAGAGATTGATAAAATTCCTCCGATCGCGAAATCATCTCAGCTTCTGGATATTGCTGACCGTCGTATTTAACATGAAAATATCCTTCAATTCCTTTTCTCATGATGGGGTGTTTAGTGTATTCTATAAGATTTCAATAAGTCCTTTAAAAAGGACCACCAATTCTTTTTCAGCTTCTTGCGCCGTGGCAATGATATCCTCGATGTTGACTGGCGCTAGGTTGTCAGGATCACAATTATCTGTGAGTACAGATATTGCACAAACAGGTAATGACATTTGATTGGCTGCTATAACTTCAGGCACTGTTGACATACCTACTACGTCCGCACCAATATTTCTGAGGTATCTGTATTCCGCTCTTGTTTCCAAGCTAGGGCCTGTCACTGCGACATAAATGCCTTTATTTAATTTAATATTGTTTTTTTCCGCAAGCATTAGCAATTTTTCATTCAGTTTGCTTGAATACGGAGCACTCATATCGGTAAATATGGGACCATATTGAGCCGATTCTTGTCCTCTCAATGGATTGTCAGGTTGCAAATTGATGTGATCGTCGATAAGCATGAGTTCCCCTTTTTTCCAATTAAGATTCATGTTTCCGGCAGCATTGGAGACTAGTAAACTAGTAACTCCCATTTCTCTCATTACGCGAACAGGAAACACTACCTCAGACATGGAGTAGCCTTCATAAAAATGAAAACGTCCCTGCATAGCGATGATTTTCTTGCCAGAAAGTGTTCCATATATCAGCTTACCTTTATGAAACTCAACAGTAGCCAAAGGGAAATAGGGAATTTCTTCATAAGGAATACTGTATTCAATCTTTATTTGATCGGCAAGAGCGCCAAGCCCAGTGCCAAGAATGATTCCTATTTCAGGCTTGTCCATCCCATGCTTTACTAAATATTCAACAGTATCTTTTAATTTATTTACCATGTGATGTTATATACTTTTAATGGGCCATTGTTTTCAGCAGTCAAAATTAGCTTTTCCTGATTGTTAAAGATGCCTATTTTTTTAATTGCTTTGCCTTGAATGAGATTAATGGCGGGATTGTCGTAGTTATTTCTTTTATCCAAAATTATAGCACCAAGGCTGAGTGCAACCATTGGGCCTTGTTCTACTTCTGTATAATCCATACCTGCGCTAAAAATTAAGTCGTTAATATCATCAGAATTGATATCAATAAATTCAAAATCATTAATGGGACTCATTTGTGCGGAGATATCAAATGGAGTGAAGTCAAATTTATTCGAATTGGTAAGTCTGAAAAAACCAGACCTAAGCTCATAGACATAGTGTTTTTGAGATTTCCTTATTTTTTCTTCACCAAATAGCTCTACTATTTTAGCAAGTGAATATGACTTGTTAGTCAGGTAATTCTTTTTTAAACTGGGTAAAATACTCGTGATTGTTTCCTTTCTATGGAGTGGCCATTCTTCCCCTTCAAGATATTGAGTGATGATACTTTCGGGGGAGTCGTTGCTGTCAAAGTCCAATGTATAACTGGTTAATGGTTCTGTTGGCGAAACATTATATGGCGTATTTAAACCGTAATTTCCTACAGCCAGGCTGATGCCTTGTTGATCTTCTAAAATATATAGACTTTGCCATAGCCCATTTGTCTTGTCAAGCCCGAAACTTGAGGTTTCATTACTGAAATTTCCATCTCCTTTGTTAATCAAAATAGTCACCGGCATCCATTCACCAACGATGATCAAATCCTGTAGACCATCTTTGTTGATATCTAAAAATCTTGCATCTCGAATATTGCCTAACTCCATCGAGTCATGCAAAATCAATGATCCGTTATTATTTCGTAAGAAATAGGAGTAGGGTGAGTGAGGATACTTCCCAGGAACATGACTACTTCCTATGAATAGGTCTGTGAAATTGTCATTATTGAAATCAGCAACAGCGACCACACTGCCAGAAGTATTAGTAGGGATTTCACTAGAGAGTCTGAATTTTCCTTGTTCCTTTTTATAAACTCTATCGTTATAAAGTATATTCCTGCCATCGTATCTGGTGCCACCACTCACCACATACAATTCCTCCACACCATCGTTATCTAAGTCAACGAATTGAGCGTCTACGTCTTCATAATTTTCACTGTTGATCAATGATTGCATTTCATTATTTTGAAATATTTCTGATGGTTGATCAAAAGCTCCTCCAATAAATACTGAGGTTTTCGCTTGATTTATTGTCAAGGCCGGTCCTTCTTTGGAATTGGTATTTATTAATAGTGGTTGTCTTTTAAAATCGTCAAATTGATTTTCTTTATGAGAAAAGGTCAACTGTTGCAAGTCGATTCTCAGTGGGTTCAGTTGATTACTCTTTTCTTTCGGCTTATATTTTTTTTCGATATCGTGGATCAATGGGAGATTTTGGGAGATTAAATTTTCTTTTTCTATTTGAATTAAGCCATCTGACCAATAAACAATTATGCTATCCAACTTATCTGCCGCTTTTAAACCGAAATGCAAGGCGCTATTAGGGCTCGATAAAAACCCTCTATTTGCAGTGACTAATTGAATGGAAGGAGATCCGTTTACGAATATTTTTACTTTTGCGCCAAGGCCTTTGGTATTACCTTTTGGACCCTTTAGTGTGATTTTAAGGCTTTTATTTTCTTGGTTTGTATTTTCATACACTGAAGTAGGCTTTCCTTGATTTGAAACTATCAAATCTTGATCTCCATCATTGTCTAGATCAGTAAAAACGGCTCCTTGGCTAAATGTTTTTTCCTCTAATCCGAGGCTCATGGACTTGTTGTTGAATGTTAAATTTCCTGAATTTAGGTAAAGATGATTTGCGATGGGAGTGGAAGGTATCATTTTGAGCCAGGCTAACGCAGTTTTATTTGTCCATGCCTGAATACCTTTTTTTTGAGCTTTTTGTAATGAATCTGTACGAAAATTTATAAAATCTATGTCCCCCATATCTCGCGTTATTCCATTGGAAATAAAGAGATCGACGTTTCCGTCAAGGTTTACATCGGCGAATAGAGGCGACCAACTCCAATCTGATTTTTCCATGCCTGCCAATTGTCCAACCTCTGAGAACAATCCGTTTTCGTTCCCAATAAACAGCGTATTTCTCATCATTTGTTTGCCATAATCTTTCGCTACGAGTCTTTCATAACTGTTGATTTTCATATTGGTATCAAACACCTTTTGACGGACATTACTCTCCGCAAGCATGTCTGTAACAACGAGATCCAATAATCCATCTTTATTTATATCACTCAAATCACAGCCCATGCTGTTATGACTCATGTGGCTGAAATAGTCCTTAGAAGCGTTGGTAAACGTTTTGTCACCATTATTGATATAAAGAATGTCGGGTTCAATAAAATCATTTGCCACATATATATCAGTAAAACCGTCATTGTTAAAATCGTTTGCTATTCCGCTTAAGCCAAATCCGGAGAAGTTGACACCTGCTTTTTCTGAAATATCTATAAATTTTCCCTCTACGTTTTCAAAGAGTATATTTCCTATTTCATTATTGAAAATATGACTTGAACGATTTGATTTGACACTAGTCGCATTTTCAAAGCTAGGAGGGTGATTAATTACGTACACGTCTAAATCATTATCTTGATCGATATCCAGAAACAACGCGAGGGTGCTATATGATTGATCAACTAGACCTAATTCGACACCTTTTTCTGAAAATGTTAGATCCTTGTTATTGATGAACACGAGATTTCTTCTTTGTTTTGGATCTTGAAAAACATCTCTACATAAATAGATGTCTAGCCAACCATCTCCATTGATGTCTACCATGGTGACACCCGTTTTATAACCAGTATTGGCACTCATTTTTGACTGTTGTGTGATATCGGTAAACTTAAAGTTTCCTTCATTTAAGAAAAGCTTATTTGATCCGACATTAGCTACCATGTACACATCTGCTAATCCATCGTTATTAATATCGCCTGTAGCAAGACCTGCGCCGTTATAAATATAGAGCCATGAAAACAAATTAAAATTCTCATCTTCTGCTAAAATATTAGTGAATTTCAACTGGGTTTTTTTGGGGTCGAGCTTTTTAAATAACGTCGATGTTACAGGGATTTTCTTGTCGGTATTCTGTGAGCAGGCGACAGAGAATAATAGGATTAAAGAAAAAAGGGATCTTTTTAGACTTGACATGAACGTGCAGTATTCGGTAACTTAAATTTTAATTTTTGGTACATCTAAGATTAAAGTTGGGCTTAAATTGATCTTAAATTATGAATTAAACAATTAAACATCCTTTTCTGGTCTTATTTTTCTAGCTACTATTTTGCGGAAATCTGTTCAAGCCGTGGCGGAAGCAGCGTCATTTGAACTTTATGAAAATCATGTTTTCATTAAAATAGGTGTCGATTGTTTGAATTTACAATACCTAATAATCGAGACCAAGGAGGCAATCAGGTCCATAACAACTTCTTAATGTGGTCAGAAATAGGAATAACTAAGCTGTAGCGCTCATTCAAGAGGCATTAATAAAAAGAGGGTAATGCTATGTAGCATTACCCTCTTTACTTAATCAAGTTGTTGAAACCTATTTTCTAGAAACTGATTTTATAGCAGCGTTTACAATGTCCTGGGTGCTTAAGCCATATTTGTCAAGTAATTTCTCAGGCTCTCCACTTTCTCCGAAAGAATCATTTACAGCCACGATTTCTAATGGATATAGTTTATTTCTTACGAGTGTACTAGCAATACTTTCACCAAGCCCGCCAGCAATTTGATGTTCTTCGGCAGAAACACCACAACCGGTCTTCTCTAAAGAAGCGAGGATGGCTGCTTCATCCAAAGGTTTAATGGTGTGGATATTGATTATTTCGGCATTGATGCCTTCCTTTTCTCTTAGTATTTCTTCTGCTTCGATTGCTTTCCAAACCATATGGCCTGTTGCGAAAATCGTAACATCTGGGCCATCAACAAGTTTTAAAGCTTTACCAATTTCAAATTTTTGATTTGGATCAGTAAATATTGGCCATTTCGGTCTTCCGAATCTAAGATAGACGGGTCCTTCATGATCAGCTATAGCGATAGTAGCAGCTTTAGTTTGATTGTAATCACAAGGGTTGATGACTGTCATATTAGGAAGCATTTTCATCATGCCAACGTCTTCAAGGATTTGATGAGTCGCACCATCTTCTCCCAAAGTTAAGCCCGCATGTGAGGCACATATTTTCACATTCTTTTCAGAATATGCTACGGATTGTCTTATTTGATCATAAACACGACCTGTCGAGAAATTTGCGAATGTTCCAGTGAATGGGATTTTACCGGCAGTAGCTAATCCTGCGGCAATACCAATCATATTTGCTTCTGCAATACCAATTTGCACAAATCTTTCCGGGTTTTCCTTAATAAAATCAGCCATTTTTAGAGAGCCGACCAAATCAGCACATAATGCCATAACGTTAGGATTAGTACGTCCTAACTCCGTGAGGCCGTCACCGAATCCTGATCTTGTATCTTTTTTTTCTGTAAATGTATATTTCGTCATGATTAATAGTCGCCTAAGGTTTCTTCTAATTGATTTAATGCAGTTGCCAATTGATCGTCATTCGGTGCTGCGCCGTGCCATTTGTGGGTGCCTTCCATAAAGTCGACTCCTTTACCCATGGAGGTTGTCATCAAGTTTAGAATTGGTTTACCTTTTCCTGACATTGATTTAGCTAAATCTAGTGCCGCATTAAGGCTATCAAGGTCATTGCCATCACATTTGATCACAGACCAGCCAAAAGCCTCATATTTAGCGCCAAGATCTCCTAAGGAATTAACTTCTTCCGTTGGGCCATCAATCTGCTGTCCGTTGTAGTCTATTGTAGCAATAAGGTTATCAACTTTATTACTAGCGGCAAACATTGCTGCTTCCCACACTTGACCTTCTTGCTGCTCTCCGTCTCCCATCAAGACATGGACAAGACTGCTATCACCATCAAGTTTCTTTGCTAAAGCTGTGCCTATAGCGACAGATAAACCTTGACCCAAAGAGCCTGAAGCAATTCTAATACCTGGCAAACCCTCTTCTGTAGCGGGATGACCTTGCAACCTACTTCCCAATTTACGGAACGTACTTAACTCATTGACTTCAAAAAAACCTGCTCTTGCAAGTGTACTGTACCAAACGGGGGAAATATGGCCATTGGATAGGAAGAATAAGTCTTCTCCTTTTCCTTCCATACTGAATGGGAGAGAATAGTTTAATTGATGAAAATATAAGGAGACGAAGTATTCCGCACATCCTAATGATCCCCCAGGGTGACCAGATTGTACGGCATGAACCATGCGTACAATATCTCTTCTAACCTGAGTACACGTTTTTTCTAGTTTCTCTTTGTCGATACTACTCATTTATAAAGTATTAAGTGGTTATAATCACGAATGCGATTAATTAGGTCGGCTAAATTAATACACTGCGCTGTTTACATCACCCTAGTAATGAGATAATATATTGTATCAATCCGCAATATTTTCTATTGTGTCTATGAACTTAACGAGTTCTCCGTTTTCATTGAGGCCCGCAATAATCAACTTATAACTACCTGCAAGGTTGCTGGTCTGATACTTAATTAAGTGATCATATTTGGAAGAACAGGCAACATTGAGAAGCGTGGACTTGAAATCTGGATAGCCTTCAGGGATAGGATCGCTAGTTTTACCAGCATACCCAATGATTTTTATTTTCTTGTCTATGAGTTTATTCATGACCGATTGTGGTGTGTTTTTCTTAAGGCTCAATGCAATAATTCCGCCTAGCGACCCGACATTTCCAAAAATATCAACTGTTATAGGCTCGTAGGATATTTTAATTTCATGAATATACAAAGGGGGGATGCTCCAAAAGGAAGAGAAATCTATGAGTTTATCATCGACAATCAAAGTAGGAGGCGCATAGTAGCTTAACCCGGCTGACGGTATATCAATGCGAATTGTTTTTTTACCCTTGATCTTTTTTAAACTGGCCAAGGTGATAATATCTTCTACAACTTCTTCGACAGTATTTAATATTACAAAATCGTCCATTTTATAAAGCTTGTCGTACGGTATTCTGTCAAATAAAACTGTCGTTCTATTGGTATTATCGATGAGGTACTGCGCGGCAATTCTCTTTAAGGTCATTTGTTCAATTAAAGAACTATCGCCTTTGTAAGGAAATATGGAAAAATCATCAAGGGATAAAGAGTCTTTGGTGAAAATTACTTCGTTTTCATAAACCATTCCTAAAGAATCAGATACCGTAAAAATCAATGTTTCCTTATCTTCAAAATCAGCAAGTGGCAAATAGAATTCACCATTTTTATCAATCTTTACTTGATAGGAAATTTTATCCTTTGTTTGATAAAAGTTAGCATAGAATCCATTTAATGATTCGTTTGCGATGTGACCTCTAATATCAATACCTATTTCAGGTCTAATGCTTATTTCGTTGGTAGAAGCACCCGAGCTTAGCATGTTTTGCCATTTTCTTTTATGGTCTTCATTAAGAGAGACCAAAAGATCTTCTACTGGCATCATTTGGTATGCTGTCGTTAATAGATTGCTTATTTCGGATTGAGTATATAGAAGGGCTAGTTTGTTCTCTAGGTTTGTTCCCCCGTCTTTAATCAATGACACAGTAAGGTTTACCTCATCTTCTGCCTTAACAAGAATTTTATTTTTGGAACCGACCAATACGGAATCGTCTTTTTGAATCGTTAATGACGATTTTGATTTCAAAAAGAATGTATTATTAGCCAAAACATTCAATGCTTTATCTACCAATACAAGTGAATGGAAGTTGCCATTTAAGCTCTTGGCGGGAATAACAAAGGTCGTAATGCTATTTTCCTTAAATGTTATATCAATGATTGATTGTAGCTGTTGTCCTGATTCTAGGATTAATGAAAACTGGTCTTCTATTTCAATTTTTGGTTTTAAAATAGAAATAATTAAGTTAGGGCCAACCTTGGCTGTTTTAATAGCAAAATTATCGGCACTTACGATACCTCTTGATTTTAAGAGATCACCAGTTTTACTGAAGATGTTTAGTTCATATTTTTTGTTTGCCTCTGGTTGAAGATACAATGATCCAATTCCGTTTTTAAGAGAGATACGCTTAATTTCTCCTTGTGAGGAACTCAAAGCTGCATATTCTGCTTGCGGCGATAAGTCATCAGGCGCTTGTACTAAAATGCGCTGATTAATGCCTGTAATAACGCTACCTAACTCTGAGTGGTAATTAAGCGCCTTATTCATTTTGACGGGTAGCGCATAATTTGGCGAAAGTTGAAATTCGTCCCAGAGATTTTTCACATAAATAGGCTTAATATCTAATAAAGCCTGATCAAAATTTCCCATGTAGGACGTATGCGCTATGACGAAATAGCTGCCTGAAAGCAGGGAATGGGGGAGGTGGATTTTACCAGTGAATGAGCCATTGTTGTTCTTGAAAAAGCTTGTTAGCTGCGTAGTTTTATGCTCATTAAGAAGGCTGACTTTTACTATTTTACTAATTTCATTGGTAGGACGAAATAGCAAATCAGTAATGAGACCAGCTATATAAAGGGAATCTCCTGTGAAGTGTACCTTATTTGGTAGTTGTAGGTAAGCTGACTCTATTGGGTTTTGTTCCAAGAATTTCAAATACTTTTCAGTGATCAATTCTTGACTCAGGCCGTGCGACCATACACCTATCAGCAAAAAGACTAATCCAATTTTATTCATCTAATTAAGTTTACGTGTATTTACTTTAACATCCCCAACGAGTACATAACCTAGGACTATTTCGGTTGAATCTGACGAGAATACATTTCCAAGTATCGTTTCTGGCTGACCATCAAAAAAAGTTCCAGATACGTCAATTTGGTTTTTAATGGCTGTCCAATAATTGAAGGCGTCCTGTGTCATGGCCTTTTGAATTACGACAAGATTGTAATCACTATTTGGGAGAGCAGACTTTACTTGAAAATCAATGAAAAAATTTGTTCTGTCGTCTAATTCGTCGCTTTTGATAATATTGACATAGTTTGTCGGCCTTTCGAAGATTACCTCATTAGTTGATGGGTCTACATACCAGCCTAACCACTCCCATTTGAAATGTGAGGCAAGGATTTCATTGGTTTCCTTGGGTAATAATCTTGTGGAAATGTTATAGCCAGATTCGGATACAGTGTTCAGCGCGCTATTGACCCTAATTTTGGTTTCTTCTTCGATTATTATGCTATACGATGCAGATGCCAGTGATTGCACTGGTTTTGATGCGTATTTTTTATCATTGATATCAATTTCAATCCAATAGGATATTTGAGGATCAGTAATGAAATTGACATCTTCTGGAGTATATATGCCAGAGTTTTGTACCTCTGTTAATCGGGCATATTCTCGTTCGTTCGACACAACATAAACTTGGGCGTTATTTATCGGCTTATTGATAGCGTTGGAATTGAAATTGCTAGAGAATGTCAATCTTACTTGGGTGAAACCAGCTTGATTAGATATGAATCCGTCAATCACCACAAACTCACTTGACTTTAATTTCAAATCAAATGACTCTTCACATGCTGAAAAAAACAATAGGAGTAGTGATGATATGAATAGTTGGATTCTCATGGCTTGCTAGCGAAATAGACCAATTCATAGTTGCGAGAGATCTCTGAGACGGCATAGAAATATCCTAATACGATTTCCTCATTGTTACTCACCAGGTTTCCATTGATAGTGTTAGGAAAGCCATCAAAAATACTCCCTGTATTTTGTTTTTGATTTAATATTTCTGACCAATAGTCATAAGCAGCTTTCGTGAGGCTTTCTTGTTTTAAAGAGACTAAATACTGGAATTCTTTTCTAGGTGAAGTGTCATTAATAAAGGTGAGAGAATCAATGATTGATTCTACTGTTTCGGGGGTTAGCTGTCCTGCATAATCTTCTGGTTCTAGGTTTTCAGGATCTATTCTAAAGCCAATTGGCTCTTGCCATGTGAGGCTTTGATTGGTGATAAAGGCAGTGTTAAAAGCCTCCGCTCCTGAGGTGTTGAAGTCTGTAGTACTAGTAAGGTTGAAATATCCTAATTGCCGCTTTCTAGCGTCTAGATAAGTATAAGGATGCTCATAATTTCCTTCCCACCTCCATTTTAAATATAGATCAGGCGCTACAGGACTTCCAAAAATGGCAAATATGTTGTGGCCAGATCTACTCTGAATACTATTAGCATCAGTAAGGATATCTACTTGTACGTACTCTGCTCTTATACCAAAATTCGCATTATTATTAATGGTTTCTATGTTTGACTGGATCTTATGATTATCTACTTCGACATGCAGTTGATATTGAATGGTCGGTTGAGCTATAAAATCAGCTTTAGGGAAGTAGACATTACTGTTTAATCGACTAATAAAATCAATTCTTTCGGCATCATCAGTTATTATGTACACATCGGCATCAGTGATAGGGCGACCAGCGCTTGAAGAGGCATTGAAATTGTCAGACCGGGAAAGAATTACACGTGATTGTCCAATTTGGTTGCTTATTTTCCCATCAACAACAACTAACTCACTAGTAGGAAGATTTTCAAAATCAAAAACAGATTCACAACTAATAAATGCAACGATGATTAATAGGTAGCGGACAATATTTTTCATCAGTTAAATTCAAACTTATAGGTGACTGAGGGGATGATGGTGCCAGCGACGGTAAGCTTATATGGTTGTGCCGGAACACCATTTGCGTCTTTGAAAAATATGGAATAGGCATTTCTCCTTGCATAAATATTATAGAATGAAATGATCCATTTGCTTTTGAATCTTTGGGTTTTTTTCAAACGATTTTCATGTGTAAAAGACACATCCATTCTATGATAATCAGGAATTCGATATTCGTTTCGTTGAGAAAAATAAGCGACTGTTGTATTGTCAACTGTAAACTTTGCTTGAGGTACAGTTATTGGTCTTCCTGTGGTAAATTGAAAATTTGCGCCCATAGACCATCGGTTAGTAATTTTTCGGTCCATCGAAATGGATATATTGTGTGGGCGATCGGAGTAATATGGATACCAATCACCATTGTTGATTGTCTCCTCTGCAAACGGAGATTGTGTTCTAATAAATGTTCTTGAGTAGGTGTAAGAAAACCAGCCTTTCGTATCTCCAGTGTTTTTGGCAGCATAAAATTCAAGACCATAACCATAACCTTCTCCCGATATAATGTCCTGCTCTATGGCTTGATTTAAAACAAGGTTTGCGCCATTTTTATATTCTATCAAGTTTTTATAAGTTTTTCCATAAAACTCCAAGGATGCTTCGATCCTGTTATTTAAGAAATTCTTAAAAATCCCTACCGAAGCTTGGTTTGAAATGACAGGCTTGATGTATTCGTCCGCAAGTTTCCATTGGTCTAAGGGGGTTACGGAAATCGCATTTGTTAATAAATGTTGAAATTGATAAAGTCGATTATATCCGATTTTCAGTGTCAATGCAGGAGTGATGTAACTCATACTAATTCTAGGCTCCAGGCCTTGGTAGCTGGTAGCCTCATTGCCTTTATTCACTATGTCTTGGCCAATCAGTGTTGATGCGTTCCTTGGTGCACCTTCTTCATAATGGTTGATTACTTCTAGCCCCCTTAAAGAGTAATTGGTAAATCTTAATCCAGCCCTTAATCTAATATTTTTTGTTAAGCGCGTTTCATCTTCTAAATAGACGGAAACTAAAATTGCTTTCTCGTCGGGAACATCATCGTTGATAATCAATGAGTTAGGATCAGTTGCGATTCGAGAACCTGGATTTGTGCTTAGAAAAGAAGTATGTATACCAGTCTGCAAATTATGACGACCGAGCGTAAGTTCTACGTTGTTTTGAATTGTTTGCTGCGCAACAGCATTGTTTAGCTCGAACTGGGTGTTGGGAAAATCCGTGGACGTGGTATAATCATAATTGCTATGACTCAAATTGAGGTTATACAGCAAATTATTATTAAAAAGATGATTGTATGAAAGGTTGGCACCTTGTTGGTCGTAACTATAAGTGGTGTCACCACTAAACTTGAATTGATCATCAGCAGCATAAAATGTGGCTTCAATATTGTTTTTCGGATCAATTTCGTAAGTTAAGACAGCACTGATATCTCTAAAACCTGCAGAACTTGTTTTTGCATCTTCATCTGGCACCACATTTAAAATCCAATCGCTATAGGTGGCACGACTTCCGATATTATATTTTATTTTTTCATTTACCAACTTCCCTTTTATACCAAGTGAACTTGTAAGAATACCTATGCCACCATAGGCAGTAAAATCTTCCTCTGCTCGAGGGCTCATGTCTACATCTAGCACTGCGGAAGCACGACTCTCATATCTAGCGGGTATGCTTCCTTTGTATAATGTGACTTTACTGACAAGTTCTGAATTAAAAACAGAAAAGAAACCCAATAGATGCGAGGGATTATAAATTGGAATATTATTCATCAAAATAAGATTTTGATCATAATTTCCTCCTCTCACGCTCACGTAACTGGAGCTTTCACCTGTAACTGTGACGCCTGGGAGTGCTGTAATACTTTTTATCACATCTGCTTCTCCTAAAAATGCAGGCATTTTGCTAATGGTATAAATGCTCAGATCATTTTTTCCAAGCGAGGTGTTTTCTAATCTTTCTTGTGCGCTTTCTTCTGTAATCACTAGCTCATCTAGAATGGAGGTTTGCTCAAACATGTTGATATTCAAAGAGCCGGCCGAAAAAAATCTTATTTTCCGCTCTTCTTCTTCAAAACCAACATAAGTAATGCTTAAAATATGATTACCGGGAATTAATTCTAATGAGTAATTGCCATCGGAACCAGTGGTCGTTCCTGCGCTATCGTCTACTTTGATTGTAACGCCAGGCAAAGTCTCCCCTAGCGCATCAGTGACTTTTCCAGTTAGTGAGTTCTTTTTACTGGCATTCATTTTAGATTTTTCGCCAATATTCACCCATTGTTGCTCGGGTTCGTTACGCACTTCGGGATTAGCCGATAATTGTGGGATCAAATCCGAGTCAGGATAAATGATGATATTTTTATCTTTTACTAAAACATTAAAACCGGATGGGGTCAAGGTTTGATTGAATAACGCTATTAGCCTTCTTTCCTCCGTTTTTGATACGTTTATAGTATCTACCCATTGTTTTTTGAAAAATATTCGAACTTGAAAATTGGCTTCCGCTTGCTTAAATAAGTTAGTCATGCTCATGCCACTTAAATCATAGGAGAACTTAATGTCTTCAATTTTTTGACTAAGTGATGGTGTATAAAGGCCAGCAATAAGAATAAGACTTAAAATAAATTTTCTCATCGGGTGATTATGAAGCAACCTGCAATTCATTAAATTTTGATAAAGTGCTGTTCATATATATCTGTTTTTTGTTGAAACAGCTCTAAATCAACAACACCCTAATTATGGCTTCATTTAATGATATAAAAAATAAGAATGAGGTGAGAATTACTCTTCTTAAGTACTTTCACCTCACGTGTGCTTTCAAAAATGGTGGGAGTTTAGCCCAATATTTGTGCAGTATGTTCCTTAGTTTTAACCTTGGCTATTACTTCGTCGATGACTCCTTCTCCATTAATCACAAAGGTTGTCCTTAAGGTCCCCATGTATGTTTTTCCATACATTTTTTTTTCAGCCCAAACGCCAAATAAATTATGAACGGTATGATCAGTATCGGCAATCAAAGGGAATGGGAGGTTTTGCTTAGCGATAAATTTTTTATGAGAAGCACTGGTGTCTTGACTGACGCCAATAACTACATATCCTTGTTCTAAAAGTGTCTGATAGTTATCTCTTAAGTTACACGCCTGAACGGTACATCCAGGGGTATTGTCCTTTGGATAGAAATATAAAATCACTTTTTTACCCGTAAAATCCGAGAGTTTTATAGGGTTATCGTCTTGATCTACGCCTTCAAATTCTGGCGCTTTTACTCCTTTTTCAAGCATTATAATGTTTTTTTGAATTCAACTTTATTTCCAACTTTGTCATTGACTTGTAAAAGAAACTCTCCTCGAAAAGGAATGTTTTCTGGAAAGGCTTTTGACGTGATTAGTTTCCTTTTAGCGTCATATTCCATAAGTACAAATTTACCGTTTATCTCCGCGCGAAATTTCTTTATCCCAGATAGGGTATCAGCTATTCGGAATTGGAGCTTTTTGCTATTCGCACTCAAGACTTGTATTGTAGGCGGTATTGAATCTGAAGCGATAGTATAGGTGAGCAGTTCTCGTGTTTTGAATACTACTTCATCATCATTAATCCATTTACTGTCTACATTATTAAGTTTGTTTTTATAAACGGAATAAACAGAGGAAATAGAATCAACGTACGAAAATAATGGTTTGATCGTAATCTTGGCGCTAGATTTTAGGGCAAAATCGTCATGGTTAAATTTGTATAATTCACGATTATTGAGGCTATCATATGTTCGTTCATATTGTAAATAAAGGCTGTCAAATAGCGTGCTTTTTTTAAATTTCACATCAATATTTTCAAAGGCATAATTGTATTCTTTGCCGGAAGGGATGAGTGCTTTTATATTAGGAATTATTGTTTCTCCAAAGTAATTAATAGAGTCGGGCAATCCTTTTCGCATATCCCAAACATAATAGCTCGACTTTTTACTAGAGTAGTAGGGAGAAAGGACTTCTTTTTTGTTTCCGAAAAACAGTTCGATTGGTTGGTTTTGGTCACTTTTGAAATGTAAAAAGTCTCTATGGAATTGAATTTTATCAAACCATAATTCAGGTCTGTTGACTACTTTTCTGTGGTTCACATTTGTGTCAAATGACGAGATGTTCCTGTAAGAGTCAGACAGGAATATTTCAATTTTATGGATCGTATCGTTGAAAACGTATCCTTTGTTTGTCTTAAGATAGAAATCTTGGGTATTTCCATCATCAAGGTACAGTTTATCAAATTTTGGCCGTCCATTTTTATACGCCTGATAGTTATAATGTGCCAGGATATTGCGTTGCTTAGCAAAAGATAGGCTATTCTTTTTGTGATGATAAATAGTATCGCCATTTATTCGGCATACCATTTCAGGAATTCCGTTTTTGTTCCAAACCCCGTTCATTAAGTCATAGGCATATATTTCTATACCGATTGACCCTTTGAGTACGATAGGCGTGCGGGTAGTATACTTTCCTTGAACCTTGATGATGTCAAATTCAAAACGCCCAAACATGTCATTGACTCTAGCATCTTCCGATAAGGTATTAAATGCAATTTTTTTAATGACAGGTGTCATGTCATCAATGATTTCAGGAAAGTCAAACCTTAATGGGTCTAATGCTCTTTGGTTGATATCACGAATTTCAAAGTGTAAGTGAGGTCCCGAGGATGAACCGGAATTGCCCGAGAATGCAATAATTTCTCCTTTTTTATACATGAAATCGCTTTTCTGCGGGAACATTTCTACGGAATAAGATTCCTTCGAGTATTGAACTGAAGTGATATAATTATCCAATTCGTCATTGAGCTTGTTCAGGTGCGCATAAACACTCGTTGTTCCGTTGGGATGTCGCATGTAGAGTGCTTTTCCATAACCGTAGGGTGATATTTTTACTCGCCAGATATAACCATCTGCGGTTGCTCTTACGGGTAATCCTGTTTTTCCGCCAGTTTTCACATCAATGCCAGCATGAAAATGAGAGGATCGTAATTCTCCCATAGTCCCTGCCAAGAAGCTTTGTTGACCGGGGTTTATTGGGAATGAATAGTAATTGTCATCAGTAAATACCTGAGATAATGTGGAGAAACTAATTGTAAGGCTGACTAGAAATAGCCAATATCGCATAAAAGAATTTTTAAAGACGGTGAATTTTTCTACTTAGATATTTGTCCTGTCATACAGGTTACTGATTCTGTACAATGTAGTTTGGAGACAAAGATTCAAGTTTTGTGTCAAACGAAAATGTCACGTTATTAATTTCAAAAATGCGAGATATGAGCAAAATGTATTTGTCATTGGTGAAAGAATAATCGCTTGATATCAATGGCTTCTCGTAAGAAGGATTATTATTTTATTTCGAAATTGAACATTTCCCTATCTTCGAGTGTGCCTATCAATTGATCTCCAATTTTTATAGGACCTACTCCTTTTGGTGTTCCGGTGAAAATGATATCTCCGGTCTTCAAGGTGAAGTATTTGGAAACAAAAGCAATGATTTCATCTATTGGCCAAAGCATTAAGGAAGAATTACCCTTCTGAACAAGCTGATCGTTGAGCATCAATCCAAAATTGATGTTTTCTATATTGAATTGCTCTTTAGAGATAAAATCAGAGATGACAGCTGATTGGTTGAATGCTTTTGCAAGCTCCCAAGGCAGGCCCTTTGACTTTAAATAGCCTTGGGTATCTCTTGCGGTAAAGTCAATACCAAGGCCGATTTCATCGTAATACTTATGGGCAAATTTCATCTCAATAGCTTTACCTTCTTTTTTAATTTTCACCAAGAGCTCTACTTCGTAATGGATATCCTCGGAAAAGCTAGGGTGATAAAAAGGAGCATTATCTTTTAATAAGGCGGTATCAGGCTTCATAAAAATAACCGGTTGTTCTGGTCTTTCATTTCCGAGTTCCTCTATGTGGTCGACGTAGTTTCGCCCAATACAAATTATTTTCATGCTTCGATTTTAATTGTGTGATAGAATTTCTTCTTTCTCGACTATTTCCATCAATGTATTTTCATCAACGGCAACCATTACAATTTCTTTTAGTTCGTTGATAAGAACTGGGTCGTACTTGGCTTTGACTCGGATATAATTTGACGTAAAACCTTCCATTACGCCATCATGCACATCATCTTCAAACAAAACAGAACCTTGTTTCCCAACTTGGCTTTCGTAAAAAAACCGCTTTTTCTTTTCGGACAATGTCCTGAGCATTTTTGACCGATTGGTTCTTATGTTAAGCGGTATGGCATTTACCATATCAACGGCCTTAGTATTGGCTCTTTCTGAATAAGTAAAGACGTGCAAATAGCTGATATCTAATTCATTTAAAAATTCATATGTTTTTTTAAACTCCTCATCACTCTCCCCTGGAAATCCAGTAATTACATCAACGCCAATACAGCAGTCAGGCATTAATTTTTTGATGGTAGTTACTCTGTCGCGATATAAACCTGACAAGTATCGCCTATTCATTAATTTCAAAACTTCGTCACTGCCTGATTGAAGTGGAATATGAAAATGATTTGCAAACCTTTTTGATTGCGCGACAAATTCAATTATTTCTTCAGATAATAGATTCGGCTCGATAGAGGAGATTCTGAATCTTTCAATTCCATCAACTTCATCTAAAGCTTTGACTAAATCGACGAATTTTTCGCATCTTTTTCCATCTTGAATGCCAAAATCGCCAATATTAACGCCAGTTAACACCACTTCTTTGACCTCTGTTGCGGCAATTTCTCTGGCTTGGGCTACAATATTTTCTATAGTATCACTTCTGCTTTTTCCACGTGCAAGTGGAATGGTGCAAAAGGCACAGCCATAATTGCAACCATCTTGTACTTTTAAGAATGTACGCGTACGATCGCCATAGGAATGGGAGGCATTAAATGCTGTGGCTTCTTTTATTTCTGATGCGTATATTTTGGGTTCGTTGGAGGCAGTGAAATCTTCTAGATAATCGAGTAATCGAAATTTTTCTGCGGCACCCAATACAGCATCTACGCCCGGTATTTCACTGATTTCCTTAGGCTTTAGTTGCGCATAACAACCTATGATCGTCACATAACTTTTTGGAGAAATTTTCTTGGCTTCCTTTACAATCTTTCTGCATTTCTTATCTGCATTCTCTGTGACCGAGCATGTATTTATTACAAATATATCTGGCTGTTCGGTGAAGTTGACTTTTTCAAAGCCACGATCCTCGAACATCCTTGATATTGTGGATGTCTCTGAGAAGTTCAGTTTGCAACCGAGTGTATAGAAAGCTACTTTTTTCATAGAAGTTGCAAAATTACATTTATGACCGGTATTGCTCTAATATTTTGGAGATAAGTGATGATAATACTAAAGAGGAGGGGTTAAATATACTATTTACGATTCATTGCTGAGTTGCGGCATGTGGATTCAATACGATTCGTCTTTATGGAGCATCAACAATTTTGGTTATTGGTATGTACCAGTGTTGATCCATGGATGGATGATTCTCTTGGCTTGGATCATAGCCGCCAAATACGTGTAAATTTTCGTTTAATATCGCAGCGCCCATATGGCGCCCATGAAAGTTCATTTCAAATTTTTGAATTCGCAAACTTTGGGTGTCATAGAGAATTAATTGATTCATGTTTTTATAATCCCCAATGATTAGGAGGTATTGATTATACATTACCATCGTAAAGCAAGATACTGTTTGATCTAAGCTGTCAAGCACTGACCATCGATCACTTGCAATATGGTATTTATATATTTGATTGCTAGCCTCTCCATTATACCCACCTATGACAAATAGTTCTCCATTAATTACTCCACCGATTGTTTCTTTTGCTTTCGGCATGTCAGCGAGCTGGTTTACAATACCAGTACGTAGGTTATAGGCAAATACTTTTTTGTTGTATTCTACGCTCTGGGTTTTTTTTGTCGTTTCCATCGATAGGGAACCACCAAAAATATAAACCTTATCCTTCCAATAGGCCATAGATTGAGCCTTGGCAGGAATGGGATTAGGCCCGAGAACTGTCGTGCGGTAATTATTGAGGTCATACAACTTTAAATCACTCACCAACCCTATAAAATTGGCGTTATTATTAATGCCACCTGCAATCATTACGCTTTCGTACCCATCGCCCAAATAAACACTACAACCATAGACCATGGGATCCAAATCACTTGAAGCTGTTAGTTTCAACCATTCATTATTTGTTCCATTAAACATGAAAATGAATTTTGTTTCCAAGTTTCTCAAACTTCGACCTCCGGCTAAAATTACCTTTTCTCCGTCTGATGCATATGTCATTCCATAAAGAGGTTCTGGCATTTTTGTTCCCTTCATAAACGTAAGCTCAATTTTATCTTGAGCATTAGTTTTAATAGCGCAACCTAGAAGTAATGAAATAGAAATAAATAAAAGATTCTTCATGATAAAGAAGGAAGCGTTGAAATTGTACAGATAAGCTATTTGATGAAATAGGCTATTGACTAGCAGATATCTACGGTCGTTTCATGTAAGTAAATAACATGGATTCGGTTAATGCATTGTTTACTCAACAGCTCATGTGGGAAGTCGTTTGCACAATATTTAATTTTATGGAATATTATTTATCAAAATGAAAATAACCACGACTTCATTCTTAGTGTAAAGTGAGTGTAGCTTATTTGGAATATTAATTTCCGACCAGAATGAATGGTGCCCAATAATAAGGGTCGCTGTATTTTTCTGAGTTTATCAGGCTTATTTTTGCTTTTCTCAAAGCACTAGAAAAATTGGGTTTTCCAGAATTATAAACAAGATCACCATAAAAGGAGACCATTAAGTCAGCAGTAGAAGAATCAGAAACTTTCCAAAGAGAGACAATAAGGTTTTGTGCTCCGGCATACATTAACGCCCTTGAAAGCCCCATTACACCCTCGCCTTTTTCCACTTTGCCTAGACCTGTTTCGCAAGCGGATAGAGTAACGAGTGAGACATTCATATTTAGGTTGTAAATCTCTCCGGAAAAGAGACTGCCATCGTCGCTATTATCAGGAGATAAAAATATTCGTGACAGCTCTGGCTTGGACTCATTAACAAGGCCATGAGTGGCAAAATGTATGTACTTAAAATTACTAAGATCTGTACTTTTGAAATTACTCTCAGAAGCACTTTTCTTAAGCTCCATTGTTGGTTTGATATTTGACCCCATAAAGAGATATTTGATTTCTTTGATCTCTTTTTCGGTACCTGGAAGATCGATCATTTGGACATCATTTTTTTGAAAGGTTACGGGTGCATTTAGTAAAATGCCGCCTTCATTTGGTATTTCATTTTGAGTTCGGTTAAACCAAAGGGTAGAGGAGTAGTCATAGGCAATGCTTCTTGAGGTAATTAAAGGCTGGCTCTCTATCGTTTCCGTCAATGCCTCAAAGGGAATGGTACTTAAAATACCCGCAGGGATAATTTGAATTTTAAGAATATTTTTAAGACTTTCTGAGACTAAAAGCGCAAATAATGTAGTTGATTGTTGGTCATAGACATTTTTGACTCGGTATTTTATGGAGTTTCTATACCCATTGATTAGGCTATTGAATTTTTTTGGTTTGTCTTTGGTCTCAACGATTAGTTTTTTATTTGTAATGGTGAAAATAAAAATTTTCTCCTCGCCTATGAAGTAGGAAACAAGTGCTTCAAAGCTTTTTAACTTCGTTTTTATCTCCTGAACGGTGACCACTGACGTATTGAATTTTAAGTCGTAGTATTTGGGATAGTCTTTTTCTACTTGCTCAATGAGCTGTCGATAGCCTTGTTCATAATTGAATAATTGATCCTTAAGAACGTCAATATTTCCTTTGCCTTCGGCTAGTTTTTGTTCAAAAAAATTGATTTGGCTTTTTAGGCTGTCCTCTATTTGGATAAGCTCCTCTGGAATGCCAGCAAATTGTTTTGCATGCGTTTCGGCAATAGCTTCCAGCAATATGGCCGACTTGCTTCTTTCACAATACCTAAAGGCCTCTTCCAAATATTGATTCTTATGAATGGTGCTTTCTGCTAAGATTAGCGCTAGTGTTATTGCATTTTCATAAAGCTGATTGGCAATTTTGCTTAGTTGAAGCTTGTCAGATTCGTTTTTTCTCAATTGTCTTATTCTACTTACCAACTCATCCGCTAGGCGATAGCTTTCTAGCGCAGCAATGAGATCCTTAGGCTTCAAGGATTTTTCGAAGTGTTGTACCTCCAATGCTTTTGCTTTTGCTTGAAGAGAACTCAATAGAATATCGGCATTGAGAAACGCATCGATTGTCGGATGATCGTAGCTATTTTGAAATTGCTGATCAATTAAATTGGCATAAATAGACTGCTGATAAAGCTTTACCGCCTTTTTGTAATCTGCTTTCTGCAATGCGATGTTGCCAAGTAAAAAATAAGTGTTTGCAATTTCAGGATGCTTTTCGTCGTACAAGTCCTGGTACATTTCAAGTGCTTGCTTTTGAAAAACTTCGGCTTGTTGAAAATTCTCTTGTTTTAGATAAATTAAACCTTTATTAGAAAGCGTATATGCCTTATTGGGATGATTTCCTTGAAATGCATTTTCCCAAATTTCCCCAACCTCATCGAGATATCGGATAGCATCAGCATGATTGCCTTGTCCACTATTCGCAAAAGCTAGGTTGCTATAGACCAATGCCACTTTTGTTGACTTGTCACCTAGTTGTTCAAGATAGATGTTGAGTGCTTTGTTGAAATAAATAATGGCCTGTAAGAACTCATCGCTCAGGTATATTAGGCCTATATTATTATAAGAATCTGCTATCTTGATATCATTGCTCCCGAGTAGTTTTTTACGAATGTTTAGCGCTTTTTCGTGATAGGAAAGAGCGGTTGTTTTATTTCCATTGTTCCAATAAACGATACCAAGATCTTCGAAACAATTGGCGGCTTGAACGGTGCTCCTGTCTTTTAAGTTTACTTCCACACTTTTTAGCGTTTTTAATGCTTCGTCATTTCTTCCAAGCTTTAGATATGCTTCTCCTAAGAATAGTGAAAATGTAATCTTTGCATCTTGACTCAAGGCTGAGGTGTCCATTTTAATGAGCAGGTCTAGCGCTTCGTCAAATTGCCCATTGTTGAGTTTTGACTCTACAGGTACAAGCGATGAACCTTGACCAGGTACAAGCGATGAACCTTGACCAGAAACAAGCATGGGAAGTGAAAGGCAAAGGAAAAAAAGAAATTTCATTTTAAAATCTAAAAACATAGCCCACATTAGAAACGAATTCTCTCGATAATCCATCGGGATTTTTGTCACGTTTAATAATTCTAAATCCATTTATTACTTTAATGCCATGCTGGGTTGTAAATTGAAAGCCACCACCAACCAGTAAGGTTAGTGCGAGTCCTTTTGATCCTTTCACCTCAGTCTCTTTCAAAAAGAAGTTGCCATCATTGTCCGTTGCGGGTAGCTGAATATGGTCATTATTTAACCTGTAGATTGGTAATAAGCCGACATTCATATTCCAGTTTAAAAATCTGAAATTGCGCTCTACTCGTAGCATGATGTCCTCTCCGCGATTTAATCCTCGCGATCTAGGATATTGGTTGGTTTCTTCTTCCAGAGGCGTTCCTTTCCAGCTAGTCCATGTAAAAGAGTTATCACTACTGCCAAAGGAATGTTGCCAACCAGTAGCAAATAGCCATTTGGAAGTAATATAAGACGCTCCTATAACCAAATCGAAAGTACCTAATCCTGTTTGGTTATACATTGGTAAGGTTCTTCCGGTAGGGGTCACGGTATCATCTTCTCCAGTTGGAATTTTGCTTCCAACAGTAATACCAAGTTGGCCAGGTCCAAATTGCCCAATAAGCCTACTTAGACTTACGGAAATATCCCCAATTCCTTGATTATCGATCAAAGGTCCTTCCACTCGTACATAGGGTATTTTGAACTGCACAGTTGTTTTTTCATTGATACCTACATTTGCGTCAATGATGTAATTGAATGCTTTATCTCCAAAGCGTGATCGTCCATAATAATGTGAAATCTCAATAGAACGAAGCTTAATCTTTATTTTTTTGGCGTATTGCTGATCGGGTTTCATTGCCCCCATTGTACAAAAACCAGCATCACTGCAACCTTGGGTTTTGGCCAAAAAGGATAAAGTGAGGCAGAATAAAAATAAGAAGCATTTTCTAACATACACCATATAAAGCTAATCTAAATAGATGAAGTGAAAAGGACTCAATGTTCACCCATTGTTCACTTCATAATTGAAGGGTTTTACGAAAAAAGATTAATCTTGATTAATCCTTTAACACATGGTGCTGTCCAACGAACACACAACTTTTAAAAGAGTAAACACTAATAAGAAAAGGTGTTAATCGATTGGCTCTTTCAATTGTGTCGGTCAGTTGAATCGACTAAAACATTTAATGCCACTAACCAATTAAATTCCAGTTTTTGGGTAATATGCTGCGATGCTTGCATCGAACAAAAAGATTATCCGACTTCATACCTTGCTCCGAGGTTTTCGATTTATTAAAAAGACCCTATATATCTTAGATGTTTTTTTCCTTTCGTACTATAACCTTATATAGAAGATGATGCGCTAGCAACAACAAGTAGCTTAACCTTAAATTCTGAGACATCAATAGCATCCAGTTTTGAAGATGTTGATATCATTACAGAATCAGTGGAACAATCATTTCTGAGGCATAGGTCACTTGTTTATCATAGGATATAGAAGTGCGTTTATCGATCATACTAATGGAACTAGCGACGTTGGAGTTGTAATAACTGGGAAAGGTGAGACAACCATTCAAACGTTGACATCCAGAGGAGGCAAGTCAAGGAAAGGGTCATTTTCAAGTAGTAAAGTATGGATGGCCACCCATATTGTGGGGCGGTTTTTTACTAGCTCAGATGTAATTTTCTTTTTGGTCAAGCTTAAAGAATATTTTTTGTGGCCAATCACGAGATTTAGCGCACATCTGACGGAATTTGTGAAAAAATTTAATTGGGTGATTATCATTACGGATATTCGTTTAATACACTATCCGTGATTCCTTTTTCACAAGTAATAATGATCTCAGGAAATGAAGTCATCTATTTACATCTTCGCAATATTTGTATTAATTGATGGGTAATAATTACTGATATTTTATTCGGAATCACATGGAATAAATGAGATAATTACATAAATAAGTGCCTTGAAAAGCATCAGAGCTGATAAAAAATATATTCTCCTAATGAGACTTAATACAATAAAAAATAGGAGCTTTCGGAATTCAATTGTTAACAAAAAATGAAGTTCAACAACCCGATATTATCAGGATTTAATCCCGACCCATCAATCATAAGGGTCGGTAATGATTACTATATCGCAACATCTACTTTTGAATGGTTTCCGGGCGTGCAAATTCATCATTCGACGGATTTGGTCAACTGGAAGGTGGTAACTCATCCTTTAAAAACTACGCAGCAACTGGACCTGAAAGGCGTGCCGGATAGCTGTGGTGTCTGGGCGCCTTGTCTCAGCTACCATGAGGGCATTTTTTATCTCGTGTATAGTAATGTAAAGTCGTTCGATGGAGTCTGGAAAGACACACCTAATTATTTGGTTACAACCAATGATATTCTAGGTGAATGGTCAGCGCCAATTTATTTGAGCTCAGTGGGGTTTGACGGATCACTTTTCCATGACCTCAATGGTAAGAAATGGTTTACAAGTATGATTGTCGATCATAGGAAAGGGAAGTTCTTTGGTGGAATTATATTACAAGAATACAGTCAAGAGTTAAATCGCCTCGTAGATAATTCAAAACTAATTTTTGAAGGATCTGAAATTGGTAAAACAGAAGGGCCACATATTTATCAGAAAGACGGTTATTATTACCTTCTAACTGCCGAAGGAGGTACAGAATATGGTCATGCCGTAAGTATAGCCCGAGCCCGTGAAATTGAAGGTCCTTATGAACTGCATCCACAAAATCCTATTTTATCCGCGGCAAATCTGCCGGAACATCCATTACAAAAATGCGGGCACGCAGATTTGGTACAAACTAAAGAGGGATATTGGGTGATTGTTTTTCTTGTTGGTCGGCCATTGAGTGTTAAAGGAAGATGCATACTGGGTCGTGAAACGGCTATTGAAGAGCTAAGCTGGCCGGAAGGCCAATGGCCTGAACTTGTCAATGGCAACCGGCTGCCTAGACTAACCAATGGAATGGAAGATTCGGAAGTTTGTAAAACTCAAATTTTCCATGAATTTGATGGTGTAGATATGCCATTGGACTTTCAAAGTTTAAGAATACCGATTGCTGAAGATTGGTGTACCCTAAAAGCCAACCCAAGTCATGTAAGGTTATATGGTAGGGAGTCACTAAGCTCTACACACAACCAAAGCCTTGTTGGATGTAGAGTACAAAATTTTCATGTTGAAGTCAGTATGAAATTGCGTTTTGAGCCAATACATTTCCAACAGATGGCTGGTTTGGTTTTTTATTATAATACAGCACATTATCACTATTTATATCTTTCTGCAGTGGATAATCAAAAAGTGTTGAATGTGATAACATGTGATAAAGGAAGGATGATTGAGCCTATAGAAATACCAATTCCGATATCGAGCAATGAAGTGATACTCAAGGGAGTATTAAATGGTGCCGAGCTACATTTTGCGTTTAATGATAATGAAAAGTGGGTGCCGATTGGCGAAGTTTTGGATGCTAGTATTTTATCGGACGACTATGTGTTAAATGATCGTGGTACATATAAAGCAGCTTTTACAGGTGCATTTGTAGCGATGTGTTGTCAAGACTTATCAGGAAGTAAGTTGTTCGCTGATTTTGATTATTTCAGGTACCAAGAATTGTAACGAAATAGCGCTGGCTAATTTCTTTCAGATATTTATGTCTAGTTCACCAAAGGACAATATTTTTTTAAAATCAAGAAAATTTGAGACACTTTTTTTATTAATGCCGGGGAAAGCGATTTATTGGGTTTAATTTCACGCAACTACAAATTTTAATATGCGAATAAAAAAAATGCTATTAACATGAGATTTTCAACGTTAATAGTTTTGATACTATGTGCCCATTTAGTTCATGGGCAGTATGCTTTTGGTGAACTGAGGATTTCTGATGTAAATCAAGCGTGGTTTCTTGAGAAAATAGGTATTGAAAATACCGCCTTAGTTTCAGGTAAGTATTATGAAACAACAGTTCAATCAAAATCAACTCATAATTTTCTCGATTCACGCGGTTGGAAAAAAGGGACTATCTCCGTGCGAAACAAGGTTTACAGCAATGTAAACCTAATGTATGTGTTGGACGAGGATTTGATATTGACCAACAATCCCAGAGATTTGTTTTTATATAATCAGCCCATCATCATCGAACAAGACCAAGTGTCATGGTTTGAAATAGCCGGTAGACGCTTTGAGAATAAGAAAGAATTTGTTGGTGTTCCTTCAGGGTATTATGAAGTAATATTGAAATCAACATCTTTTGACTTGTACGTTGCAAGGAGAAAAATGATCCAAATTACGAGTAGCGAGGTGATTTATTCTGAAAAAAACACCGTTGTTATAGACCAAGGGTCAAGTATCTCTAGGGTTAATAACAGAAGGTCACTCATCAAACTTTTTCCTGAAGTGGCCAAGCCATTAAAGTCTTATTTGGTCAAGAATCATATGAGGAAACTCGATGAAACCCATCATAATAAACTTCATGAGATGGCTATCTATCTAACCGAACTTTTAGAAAACACGAAATGAGGAGAAACTTATTCATTGTTTTCTTATTTGCCATTCTTCATTCTCATGCCCAAGAAATACGACTTTCACTATCGGTGAAAAACGCGGAATTAGTTGATGTTATTTCGGAAATAGAAGATAAGACGAAGACTGATTTTTTTTTCCGACACCATTGGGTTGACTCAATAATGGTGAGTATTGAAGTCGAAAATGTACCCTTGACGGACATTCTTGATCAAGTATTAGGAAAAACCTCTTTGCTCTATTTCATCAAAGGTAAAAATGTCTACTTGACAAACGGAACCCCAATAGTTAGTGAATTACCCATAGCAAAAGGTGAAAGTAGTCTTTCCATGATCCCAAAAGGGCTGATTTTTAAGCAAGATTACGCCAATGAAAACCCAGGTTTAAAATCGATTATTGAAATAGGAACGAAAAAAGAGGCCAATAGTCGAAAAGAGGTGACCATTGCTGGTTATATCAAAGAATTGTCAACGGGCAACCCAATAGAAGGAGCCTTGATCTATATACTAAATCCAATGGTGACTGCTCTCACAGATTCCAATGGTTTTTATAATTTGACTTTACCCAAAGGTAAGCAGAATTTACTTGTTCAATTTTTAGGTATGGAGACCCTTTATCAGCCAATAGTACTTTTTTCAGATGGGCGATTTGATGCTTTACTAGAACCAGATGTTATTTCATTGAGCGCCGTGACCATCCGAGCTGACAGAGATGCCAATGTCCAGCAAGTAACTATGGGGGTGAGCAAGATTAGTGTTGAGCAAACGAAAAATGTTCCTTTGGTACTTGGGGAAAGAGATATTTTGAAAATTGCGACAACTACTGCAGGCGTACAAACATTGGGAGAAGGTTCTTCAGGTTTTAATGTAAGAGGAGGTAAAGCAGATCAAAATTTGATACTCTTTGATGGGGCAACCATTTATAATACGAGTCATTTTTTTGGATTTTTCAGCGTTTTTAACTCAGACGCTATATCCGATATGAATGTCTTTAAAAGTAGTATCCCTTCTGAATATGGGGGCAGATTATCTTCCGTTTTTGATATTCATTCTCTTTCTGCTGATAAAGATAAGTTCTCCGGTGTTGGAGGTGTTTCGCCAGTAACATCAAAGTTGACATTACAAATTCCTATTATTAAAGAGAAGTCAAGCCTTTTGATTGGAGGTAGGGCAACTTACTCTAATTGGATGCTGCGAGCAATTCAGAATGGTAGTTTTAGTCAAAACGAAGTTTCATTTGGGGATTTCGTCGCGAATTATGATCATAAGATAAATCAAAAAAATAGAGTGGGAATTACCGCCTATTCAAGTGTTGATAAATTTCGTTTGAGGTCTGATTCTCTTTTTTCGTTTTCCGATTTTTCTTACAATAATAACTCAGTCGCTACATTTTGGGATCACCAGTTTTCAGATAAGCTAACAGGTCAAGTAAGGTTGGCCTATTCGAATTATAATTATTTGCTTGGGTTTGATCAAACTGATGAAAATGCATTTGAACAAAAATTTGGAATCAATGACTATTTATTGTCCACCAAATTGAACCAATACTTCAAAAGACACGAATTGATTTATGGTGGGAGTGTTCGTAGATATCGAATTAATCCAGGTTCTCGCACACCATTTGGATCGGAATCAAATGTGGAAGTCAAGAACATTCAAGATGACTATGGAATCGAGTCCGCTATTAATTTTGAGGATCAGTATAAGTTAAATGATCGGTTAAGTTTTTCGTTAGGGTTTCGCTATTCCTTTTTTATGGCTCAAGGGCCTAGTAAAGTTTATTCTTATATGGAAGGGGAGTCGAAAATAAGTGAAAATAGAGTGGACTCTACGGACTACAAGAATGGCGAAGTAGAACAGTCTTATCACGGCTTGGAGCCAAGAATGTCGGCAAGACTAAGTTTGAGTGACCAATCGTCAGTTAAGTTTAGCTACAACCGAAATAGGCAGTATTTGCATAATTTATCTAATTCAGCGTCAATTTCCCCAACAGACATTTGGGTGCAGTCGGATACCCATATCAAGCCTCAAATTTCCGATCAGATATCAGTCGGTTTTTATCAAAACCTATTTCGAGGACAAGTGGAAATATCCGTTGAGTCTTACTATAAGTGGATGGAAAATTTGATAGATATCAAAGTTGGTGCGGAGTTTTTGTTAAACCCTAATATTGAAACTGTAGCATTGCAGGGAGATGGCAAAGCCTATGGGTTAGAGTTTTCAGTTAAGAAAAACGGAAAATTGAATGGTTGGATTAATTATTCCTACGCGAGATCCTTTATACGAATAGTGGGGTCCACCCTTGATGAAACAATTAATAACGGGAAATTCTATCCATCTAACTACGACAAACCGCATAATTTAAATTTAGTGGCAAATTATAAGATAACAAGGCGATTGAGCATTTCCTACAACTTAAACTATAGTACTGGACGGCCTACAACTTTCCCTGTGGGAGTTTATAATTTTAAAGGAACGCAAGTACTTCATTATTCTGACAGAAATGCTTTTCGCATACCAGATTACTTTCGAATGGACTTAGGAATAAACTTAGAAGAAGGCCATCTTCTCAAAAAAATAACACATTCTTATTGGTCTTTTTCAATCTATAATTTATTAGGTAGAGATAATCCGTTTTCTGTGTTTTTTGACGTAGAAGATAGTCAGGTACGAGCTTATAAGGTTATTGTCTTTGGTAACCCGATCCCAACATTATCATTCAATTTCTCATTTTGATGGAAAAATATTCGAGGACTACAATAATTTTGATAGCTGCGATGGCCATTTACTTAGGCTCCTGTGTGGAACCTTATGAGTTTTCAAGAACCAATTATGAAAAAGTATTAGTGGTAGATGGTTCAGTAACGAATTTGGAAGGTCCTTACGAAGTAAAATTAAGTTACACCTCGAGACTCGAAGGTGAGATTGGTATTCCTGTGGTCAACGCGGATGTCAAAGTGCTTGATGATGCTGGAAATACGTATCAGTATAGTGAAAGTGAAGAGGGTAGCTACTTGTCCTCCCCTGAATTGAAAGGTGAAGTGGGGACATCATATAAGTTGCTGTTGTCTATAGCAGGAAGAGATTTTGAAACTGGCTTTACAATGCTTCGAGAACCTCAAGTAATGGACAGTATTCATGGAATTGTCAGTGAAAGGTTATTGGCAAACTCACAAAAAGTCGAAAAGGGTATTCAGTTTTTTGTGAATACGTCAATGGAATCATCAAGCCCCGGATATTATAGATATGAATGGGAAGATACTTACTCGATAAATACACCTTACGGATCGGGGTACATCTTTAACTTTATAGATTCGACGGTGGTTTTAAGAGATGTTTTGATAGGCAGGTGTTACAGTTCCGCGAGCTCTACAGCATTACTTACAGCAACTTCCGCAGAGTCAGCCTTAAATAGGGTAGAGAATTTCCCTGTACGGTTCATTAGTCAGCTAGACCAATCACTAAGAAGTAAGTATTCAATTCTTGTCAAACAATACTCTTTAAGTCCGGAAGCTTATGGTTTTTACAGACAAATTATTAAGAATAGCCAAAGTGGGGGCTCCTTAATTGATCAGCAACTAGGCACTATTTCTGGAAATGTAAAATCAATGAATGATCCGAATGAGATAGTGCTTGGTTATTTTGAAGTTTCGGGAGCTTCAGAAATCAGGAGCTTCTTTTATCCAGCGGATTTTGACGGATTTAGAGCTCCACGTTTTCAATATGAATGTAATGAAAATGATGTGCTTAATGTGACACCAGATAGCCTGTCATACATGCTAAATACGAATCGAGATTTGTTGATTTTTTCAATAACACTTAGCGGTGATTTTAGGCTAGCGAGTAACAAGTGCAGCAACTGTTCATGGTATGCCAATACCGACAAACCTGACTTTTGGAATGATTGATATGAGAGCCATACTATTAGGTATTTTATTTATTGGGACTTTTAATAATCTCGCTTTCTCTCAAGAAAAAGATCTCTTGGAACTTAGTTATGTTCATACTAGTGATAATACCTTAATAAGCGGGGAACAGCTTTATTTCTCCGTGTATGTCATGAGCGAACATACACGGCAACTTACAGATCTGAGTAAAATTGGATACATCCAATTGGTTGGAGAAGAAGGGACAGTAGTCAAACAAAAAATTAAGTTATCAGATGGGAGAGGAGCGGGTGCTATATTCATAGGGTCAGAAATAAAAACTGGGAGTTATTTTTTGGTTTTCAATACGCGATGGATGCGGAATTTTGATGATTTTTCTACTGTGGCCTTAACAATTATTAATCCTTTTGAGCAGGAAAGTCAAGTAACAACGTCTTCGGATTGGAAAGCGGAATTCAAATTTAACCATGGTGCACCGATCGCAGATATCCCAAATACAGTGACACTCAATATTACGAATGGAAATGGGCTGAAAAAGGTTGATCCGGGGGTATTATTAAATAATGATAATTCAAAAATAGTGAGTCTAAAAGCAGACGCAATGGGCGCCTTTAATTTTGAATTTATACCGGAGCTTAAAAAAGAGTATCAAATATTGATGGAAGATACGCTTGGTAATTTTCACTTTTTCAAACTGCCAGAGGTTACAGAGCAACAGAATACACTGTATATAAAAGAGACAAGTGACCAGTACCTTATTACGGCAAAGGTGGTTACTGAAGGTTTTCACGTGATAATTTGTTCTCCGCAGAATACGCTCTACAAATGGGCTGTTAATGGTAATTTCAAAACAGCTATCTCAAAAAATGACATACCCAATGGACTGAATATTTTTCAATTAATTGATGCAAAAGGAAATTGTGTTGCACAAACGACTTTTGAGAATATTACGCAAAAAGAACACAAAGTAATTTTAAAAAGAGTCTATTCAACAAGATCTAAAGAACAAGAAAGTGTTGAGCTCCAAGCTGGCACTTACTCCATTATCATTAGGAAAAAATGGTCAACTATTGGGCAAACTGGAAGTTCCGCTATGCGGGCACACCGCCTTTTTTTTGCTGCCAAAAATGGAGATTTTGGTAACGCGAAGACGATCGATGGAAATGTTAATTTCGTAAAATCAATAGGCCAGACGTTTGATTTTTTACCTGAACATCTGGAGGAGATAATTACCGGGGAAATTATTGGTGACGATATCGTGGATAAGGAACTTTATTTAACGCTCTTTGGAGAAAATAGTACAATCTCGACGGCTATTAGTGATGATCAAGGCGCGTTTAGTTTTCATCATGAAACGCCATACAGCGATAGAAACGCCATACTTCAGCTTAATTTTTCTACTGACAATGAAAACCAGAAAATATCATTAGAGAGCAAATTTGTTGATTTCCAATTACCTCCTTTTTCCGAAATATTGTTATCTGAAAAACAAAAAGAAGAGATTGTTAAACGGAGTGTGAACAATCAAATATTCAAAGCTTATGAAACAACTACTGATACGTTTATCATGGAGTCATTGGCTGGTCAGTTAGCATTTTATGACATGATTTATGCACTGGACGACTACACGCGTTTTCCAACGCTTGCAGAGCATTTCGTTGAATATATTTTAGGAAGCTGGGTTAGAAATGGTAAAATCAACATAGCTTCAAATTTTAACGATAAGGCTTCTAGAAATGAGCCACTAATTTTGCTTGATGGGTTGATGGTGAGCAGTGAGACTTTATTGTCAATAAATCCCTATAAAATTAAAAGTATAGGAATAGTCAATGCTCGAGTTTATCATCAATCGTTGATCAAAGATGGTCTCTTGCATGCTAAAACGTTTGATTCGGATCTGGGCGGTATAGATTTAGATTCTGCGGGAACCAGATTGCAAATTACTGGATGGAACGTTTCTAGGTCAAATGTTTTTGACCCATCCATTCATAAGGATAGTAGATTTCCTGATAATAGATCACTGCTGTTTTGGGAACCTAATTTTTTGATAAATCAAGAGCAAGAAATAATTATTGACTTCTACACCTCCGATATCACAGGGGATTTTGAGTTGGAAATACAGGGTTTTACTTCAGAGGGTACTGGTGTTTCTATATTGAGAGAATTTCATGTCGATCAGTTTAGTAACTAGTAAACACATAGGAAATGATGTTGCTTCCCATTTGTAGCGCTTTTTGTCTAAGGCTCTCAGGATCTTTGTACACCGACTTGTCTTCCCATCCATTACCTAAATCAGACTCGTAAGTATAGTAACAGACGAGCCTCCCCTCATATAAAATGCCAAAGCCTTGCGATGGTTTACCATCATGTTCATGAATTTTAGGAGGTCCTGATTCAAAGTCGAATTTTTGATGATAAAGTGGATGATCAAATGGTAATTCAACGAAATCAAGACTTGGGAATACTTTTTTCATTTCTAAGCGGATAAACTTATCCAAACCATAATTATCATCAATATGTAAGAAGCCACCAGATGTCAAATAGCTTCTGAGATTTTCAGCTTGGGAATTGGAAAAAACAACATTTCCATGCCCTGTGAGATATACATATGGATAACTAAAGATTTCAGGACTTCCGGCTTCAACTATATCCTCATTTCTATCAATAGAAGTACCTAATTGTTGGTTGCAAAACTGGATTAAATTAGGGAGTGCAGATTTGTTTGAATACCAATCACCCCCGCCATCGTACTTTAGTTTCGCAATGCGTATATCTTGAGCATGCAACGAAGTTGTGGTAAGTAGTGCCGCCAGAAGAACAGTCAATAGTTTCATATTATTTCTTATCGATTAATTGGACTATTTGTTCCAACTTCAAGGCTGTAAAGTCATCGATGATTAAGTCAGCGCTCAACTCTTCCCGACTATGCGAAGTTGCGAGCGCAATTACTTTAGATCCTGCATTTTCTCCTGCTTTTATCCCCGAAATAGCATCTTCAAACACTATGCAATTTTTATTTTCTCGCTCAATTCCAGCAGCGCATTTTTGATATATTTCAGGATTCGGTTTTCCTTTTGTAACGGATCGGTCATCAAAGACAGCATCAAAATAATGTCTTATGCCAAGTCCATCAAGGGTGAAAATAACATTCTCTTCAGGCGCCGAGGTGCCAACGGCCATAGGGATTTTATTGTTTTTTGCTAATTCTAGGAAATCAATTAACCCTGCAGTAGGAGCAAGCGAAGATTTATACAGCGTTCTATAAATTTCTTCTTTTTCTAAACCTATCGATCGAGCTTCATCCTTAGACATTTCTTGTTTAAAAACGACTTCCATAAGCTCCATTAAAGTTCGTCCATTCATCTTTTCTCGATAGAATTCTTCAGAAATTTTGATGTGGTATTTATTGGCAAGTTTTTGCCAAGCTAAAAAGTGGAATTCATGATTATCTATAATCACGCCATCCATATCGAATAATAAACCTATATGATTCAACCTTGTGTATTTAATAATTTTGTATGTATTAATCCTCAAACAGTTCCATGATGGGCGCTCCGGCAACAGATGCATTTGGGATACTTATGTTCATCAAAAATGAAAGTGTTGGGGCAATATCAGTAATGTTATACTTCCTTACTGTAGAACCTTGTTTTATGCCATTACCCAAAAATAACAATGGAACATGCGTATCGTATGTGTAACCGGTACCATGAGAGGTGCCTGTGGTGCCATAATCTTGATATAGGTAACCAGGCTTTTTTAAATAGAGCACATCACCTGATCTTTCTTTATTGAATCCATTTTGTAATGCTGCTCGTAGAGGAGTATGATAATCAAACCGACTTAAATCACTGCCAGTGAGGCCTTCAATAATAGGATCACTTTGAATCATGATATTAAGCAACTCACGCTCTGTTAACGCTCTGTCCAACTTCAATGATTTGAGCACGTCATAATCAATAAATATCTGATCGTTTGATACATTTTCGATCATGTCAGTCGTATTAAATTTCTCTTTAACTGCGTCTTTAAACGTGCTTAAATGCTCTTTCGAGTTAATATAGCCTCCTGGCATGTTATTGTCGTTCAAGAATCTTGGATTGGCTACTACACCATGATCCGCAGTTAAAAAGACCATATACGCTTCTTTCCCCAATTTTTCGTCCAGAAATTTTAAGAAGTCAGCAAGCTGCCTATCTAGCCTAATGTAGGTGTCTTCTAGCTCCACAGAATTAGGGCCAAAATTGTGACCGATATAATCTGTAGAAGAAAGGCTAACAGCAAGAAAATCGGTAATGTCATCTTTGCCCATCGACACTGAAATGAGCGCTTCTTTCGCAATATCCAATACGAGTTGGTTACCAAAAGGCGTGTACCTGATCAGTCCAAATTCTCCATTTTCTTTTCTTAATTTTTTAAGATTGTAGGGGAAAGTAGGACTATCCTTACCTTTAAAACCACCCTCATAAGGCGAGTCATCGGCAGTACTTTCTACGTATTTTTCAATGGGTAAGAAAGTATTCCAAGTTTGGTTTGAATAGGTATCAGCAATTCTTTTATTGTTAAAGTTATCTACCCAATCAGGTAATTTATCGTAATACCACGTACTAGAAATAAAATTACCAGACGTAGCGTCATACCACAATGCAGCCTCAGGTTTATGACCTGCAGGCAGCACTGCACCTCTGTCTTTTATGGAAACGCCAACCACCTTAGACCTGAAATTAGTAGTGAGCTTTAGCTCATCTGTTATGGTATTGGCATAAAGATTTTGAGGGGACATTCTGCCTGCCTTACTGTCTGTTCCCAAAGGATCGACCGACGCATCCTCCACACAATACATGTTGCCTTTTTTGGCTCTACTATACCAATCATTCGAAATGATACCATGAAAACTTGGCGTTGTGCCCGTGTATATAGAAGCATGGCCAGGAGCTGTATAGGTAGGAATATAATTGTAATGCATATTCTTTACCTGAAAGCCTTGGTCTATCATTCGTTTGAAACCATCATTACCATACTTATCGGCAAATCGGATTAAATATTCCTGTTTCATTTGATCAACGACAATACCAACCACGAGTTTAGGTTGAGCGTGAAGTTGTATGGACAATAGACTGATTACTAGAAAGGTATATCTCATTTGATGGTATTAGACTTAGGGTATTTTTGTAGAACGAAGCTAAAAGGTAAAGAAAATAAATCCTCACGATTTACGAAGCTAATCATTATGATAACGATAGATCATTTCCGCAATTAAACCGGTCCAGCCAGTTTGATGTGAAGCTCCAAGTCCTTGACCCGTATCACCATTGAAATACTCATAGAAAAGGATATAGTCCTTAAAATGAGGATCATTTTGAAACTTCAACTCACCTGCATATAATGGACGTTTGCCATTTTTATCTTTGGTAAACAGATTAATCATGCGTTCACAGAGTTTCTTTGTTGCTTCCAGCAGAGTAATATGATTGCCACTTCCCGTAGGAAATTCCACTTTATATTCATCGCTGTAGTATCCGGAAAATTTCAATAAGGACTCTAATATCAAGTAATTAACAGGGAACCAAACGGGACCTCTCCAGTTCGAATTTCCGCCAAAAAAACTTGAATCGGATTCTCCGGGAAGATAGGACACTTCCAGTACTTTACCATCGATATGCAATCGGTAAGGATTTTTTTCATGCCACTTCGAAAGCGCTCGAATTCCAAAATCCGAAAGAAACTCCTCTTCATCCAGCATCCGTTCCAAAATCTTCTTCATTCTAAAACCTCTCAGAATACTGAGCATTCGTCTTTCCCCTTTTCCTTGAATTTCCCACCTAGAAACAAGAGAAGCAAGTCTCGGTCTTTCTTTCAGGAAGAAGTCAAGTTTTTTCTTGAATTCAGGTAGTTCATCATAGATTTCCGCTCTAAGTATTTCTACCGCAAAAAGAGGAATCAATCCAACCATGGAGCGAACTTTCATTCTCTGGTTAGGATTGTCTGGCGTATGCATCACATCATAATAGAAGTTATCTTCTTCATCCCAAAGGTCAACATTGTTTTCTCCGATGCTATTCATGGCACCTCCTATGTAAAGGAAATGCTCGAAAAACTTCATCGACATATCTTGATAAATCGGATTTTTTCTCGCCAAGTCCAGAGAAATGCGGAGCATATTTAAAGAAAACATAGCCATCCAACTGGTACTATCGGCCTGTTCCAAATGCGCATCTTCGACGACTGGGTGGTTTCTATCAAAAACCCCAATGTTGTCTAAGCCTAGAAATCCTCCTTCAAAGACATTATTTCCATTTTCATCTTTTCTATTAACCCACCATGTAAAGTTTATAAGCAGCTTGTGAAACGCTTTTTGCAGAAAATCATAATCTGGCTTGCCTGAAATCTTACGATCGATCTGAAACACTCTTAAAACCGCCCACGCATGTACAGGCGGGTTGACATCCGAAAAATTCCACTCATACGCTGGTATTTGTCCATTTGGATGCATGTAACTTTCACGCAAAAGCGTCAAAAGTTGCCCTTTAGCAAAATCGGGATCTATCCGTGCGATTGGCAAACAGTGAAATGCCAAGTCCCATGCGGCATACCATGGGTATTCCCATTTGTCCGGCATGGACAACACATCATAGTTAAAGAGATGCTGCCAGTCATGGTTTCTTCCTTCAAGCCGTTTTTTTGATGGTTTATGCCTTCCAGCATCACCATATAGCCAATTTCTAACATTGTAATAATAGAACTGCTTGCTCCACATCATGCCTGCAAAAGCCTGCCGCTGAATATTAATTTGGTCTTTATCTTCTATGGTCCCAGCGACTTTTTTATAAAACTCATCTGCCTCTGATTTTCGTTGATCAAAAATGTCGTCAAAGTCACCAAATGGATCTGCCAATGGAACATTAGAAAGTCTGACTTTTACATTGTCACTCGATTGACCATCAATTTTTAATTGGAAGACACCACTGCCCTTTGTTCCTTTTGTTCTTGGATTAATAGAAGCAGCACCATCAACTATATAATCGTTGATGCCGTCTTTGGTGTATTTCGATTGGTTGCTAGTGCCATAAAGTTTTTTTCTGTTGGTCGCGTTGTTGCAAAAAACTATTTCACTTACGTTTTGGTCAAAATAGACATGATAGGTACCTAAGTCATGATGTGCTATTTTGGCTTCCCGATCACTAACTTTAATTATTTCTGGTTTTATTTTATCTCTGCCGGAAGACCAAGTATTTCTAAACCAAATTGTTGGGAGAATAGTGACTTGTGCTTCCTTATCACTTCGATTATGAACTTCCGCTTTTAGTAATAAATCATATTCGGTATTTTTCGCATATTCAAGGAAAATATCAAAATACTCATCTTTGTCAAAAATACCCGTGTCCAATATTTCATATTCACTTTCTAGTTTTGATCGCCCGGCATTTTCGTCTACTAGTTGTGAATATGGAAATTCGTTGATTGGATATTTGTAAAGCATGCGCATGTAAGAATGCGTAGGTGTGCTGTCCAAATAATAGTACAATTCCTTAACATCCTCCCCGTGGTTTCCCTCATAGGAGGTAAGGCCAAAAAGTCTTTCTTTAATTATTTGATCTTTTCCGTTCCAAAAAGCCCAAGAAAAGCAAATTCTTTGATCTTCGTTACAAATCCCTCCTAATCCATCTTCCCCCCATCGGTAAGATTTGCTGCGGGATTGCTCATGTGTGAGTGCCTCCCAAGCATTTCCTTCTTCTGTATAATCTTCTCTGACGGTCGCCCACTGCCTTTCTGAGAGATAAGGTCCCCACATTTTCCAATCTTTACCATCTCGCGACTCCTTAAGCCGCCCTTCTTCCTTTGTCATATCGCTCATAAAGACGGCTAAAGAACATAAAATTTAGGTAAATTCAAATGCTTATTGATTTACGTCGCTCTGTTTCGGCTATTCTGCTAATTTTGCGGAATGACTGACAAGATTATCATCCTTGATTTTGGTTCCCAGTATACCCAGCTAATTGCCCGCAGAGTGCGTGAATTAGACGTTTATTGTGAAATCTACCCATTTAATAATTTCCCTATTCCAGATGAAGCCACAAAAGGAATTATTTTAAGTGGAAGTCCTTGCTCTGTGTTGCAAGATGATGCTCCCGATATTGATTTAGAGATATTTGGTGATTTACCAATTCTTGGCGTTTGTTATGGAGCTCAACTTATAGCAAAAAAAGGAGGTGGAAATGTAACCAAGTCCGAACATAGAGAATATGGTCGGGCAAATTTGGCACACATTAACACCCATCATGGGTTGCTAAAGGAAATAGAAATCGGAAGTCAGGTTTGGATGTCACACGGGGACACCATTACAGGTTTGCCGGACAATTTTCAGGTTATTGCCAACACAGAGAGTATTCCTGTTGCGGCTTTCCGAGTAGAAAATAAAAATATATACGGAATACAATTCCATCCTGAGGTAACACATTCCATCGATGGAAAAACCCTCTTAAGAAATTTTGTTGTTCACATTTGCCAAGCGCAACAAGATTGGACGGCAGATATTTTTGCAGAAAATGCTATTCGGTCATTAAAAGAAAAACTTGGAAACGATAAGGTCGTAATGGGCCTTTCGGGAGGAGTAGATTCTTCAGTAGCGGCTACATTGATTCATCATGCAATAGGAAAAAATCTGTATTGCATTTTTGTAGACAATGGACTGTTAAGGAAAAATGAATTTGAGCAGGTGCTAAAAGATTATGAAGGTCTTGGGCTCAATGTGAAAGGCGTAGATGCGAAAGATAAGTTTTATGAGGCATTGCGTGGTTTAAAAGATCCTGAAGAAAAGAGAAAAGCCATTGGAAGGGTTTTTATTGAGGTTTTCGATGAAGAAAGTCATAAGATCAAAGATGTGAAGTGGCTCGGTCAGGGCACTATCTATCCTGATGTCATTGAATCCGTTTCTGTAAATGGTCCTAGTATGACTATCAAGTCTCATCACAACGTTGGAGGTTTACCTGAAAAGATGAACTTAAAAGTTGTAGAGCCTTTAAATACACTCTTTAAGGATGGCGTGAGAAATGTTGGCCGGGCATTGGAGATTCCATCTGGGATATTAAATCGACATCCTTTTCCTGGGCCAGGATTGGGTATCAGAATACTCAGTGATGTTACTCCAGAAAAGGTGCGTATACTCCAAGAGGTTGATCATATATTCATTCAAGGTCTTAAGGATGATGGGTTATACAATGAGGTTTGGCAGGCAGGGGCTATGTTGCTTCCTGTGCAGTCTGTTGGCGTCATGGGAG
>JBLIIJ010000003.1:0-88113 GCA_047635055.1 Cyclobacteriaceae bacterium
TATTTATTTATGACTGGATTAGAGGGTGGATTTTCAGCGTTGACATTACTGGGGATAAACCCAAAGACCTACAGCGCATCATGCCTAATACAACTTTCAACTATATCATAGATATGGAAATGGGCCCTGATGGTACGCTCTATCTTTTGGAATATGGTACGGGCTGGTTTACCAGAAACCCCGATGCGCAGCTTTCCAAAATCAATTTTCATAAAGGAAATAGACCTCCAGAATTGCATGCGTCCGTCTCCACCTTCCATGGAGCAGCTCCTCTTGAAGTAGTCTTTGATGCATCAAAATCTACTGATCCAGATATGGATAACCTCACATTTACTTGGGAAATCGATGATGTGAAATTCCGAGAATCCACGCTCAATTATACTTTTGAAAAAGAGGGCATCTATTATCCTAGAATAACGATCCGTGATAAAAAAGGCAACCAACAGACGGAGCAATACACCGTGGAAGTGGGCAATGAACCACCTAAGGTTAATATCTCTATTTCAGGAAATGGTAAATACCATTACAATGGCCGGGTGATTAAATATAAAGTTGAAGTTTCAGATCGAGAAGACGATAAAACTGGGCTTGACAGTGCCACTATAAAATTCAGGATAAGAAAGTTAGCCGGGTTTGATCAGGCGGAAATACTCGGTCATAAATCAGCCGTAGTTGACGGCTTAGAAGTGATGAAATCGTCAGATTGTAAATCTTGTCATAAGCTCAATACAACCTCTATTGGCCCTTCTTATACCATGGTGGCAAAGAGATATAAGTCGACAGATAAAAATCGATCGTATCTTATCAATAAAATAATTGCCGGAGGTGGAGGAGTTTGGGGCGAACATGCTATGGCCGCTCACCCTGATCTTAGTCAGAAGGATGCAGGTAAAATTGTCGATTATATTTTCTCATTGGTGGAGAACAATGATCCTTTAGAAGGTCAATTTATAGTTACCGATGCAGATCGAGACAAAAGAATCTTACTGCAAGCGTCTTACAAAGATAAAGGAGCAGGTATTATGAAGTCAATTTTAGTGAAAAAAGAGTGGGTAATGGTGCCCTCAAAACTTATTGCTGTTAATAATGACAACTCAAAAAATGTAGAGATTCGAAAGTTTGTAGGACAGGAAGATCGGGTAAATAATATTTATCATGAATCTTGGATTGCCTTTGAACGGGTGGATATGACGGACGTCAAAAGACTCATAATAAGGGCGAAAGGTCCTGGGAGTGATATAAGTGTCAGAAAAGGGAGTATTGATGGTCAAGAGATCGGATTGATAAATACACGGTCTACATCGTCATCAAATAATCTTTACGAAACAGAAATCTCACCACTAGAAGGCGAACACGACCTTTATTTTTTCTTTTTGGACAAAACAGAGGACAATAGCTTCGGTGAAGTATATGATATTGAGCTCATATTTTGATTTTTAACAACCCACAATACTTAACCCATGAATAACAATAGACGATCGTTTTTAAAATCCGCAGGCTTGGTTTCTGCAGGAATTGCCTTTTTACCAAGTTGTATTTCTTCATCAAATAATTCAAAAAAAATGGATGTCGGTGTTCAACTTTATACCGTTCGCGATGCGATGGACAAAGATCCAATGGGGACCTTGGCGAAAGTGGCGAAGATTGGATATAATCAAATAGAGACCGCTGGCTATAGCGATGGTAAGGTGTATGGCTTTGAAGGAAAGGAAATTCGGAAAATTTTAGGAGATCTTGATCTTCAATTTATAAGCGGGCATATTCCATTACCTGATTTTAGAGATAACTTTGATCGGGTGCTCGACTTTATGAATGAGGCGGGACAGCAGTATGCCGTATTGCCATGGTTACAGGAAGATCAGCGTGTAAGTATCGATCAATATAAAGGCTATGCTGAACTGTTGAATATTAATGCGGAAAAGGCCAAGTCTTCCGGTAAGGTTGTTTGCTACCATAACCATGATTTCGAGTTTTGGAATGTTGATGGGGAGATCCCGATGCAAGTATTACTAAATGAAACTGATCCAGAATTAGTGAAATTTGAGTTGGATTTGTATTGGGTTCATAAAGCTGATCAAAACGCGGCGACAATATTTAAAGAAAATCAAGGTCGGTTTCCTTTATGGCATGTCAAAGATATGGCCGATACAAAGGAGCGAGGTTTTGTAGAAGTCGGTACTGGCACTATTGATTATAAGGCAATGTTTGAATTAAAAAAAGAGTCAGGTATGAAGTATTTCTTCGTAGAGCAAGATCAGTCAGATGATCCGATGAAGAGCATTGAGACTTCTTACAAAAATCTGACGGAGGATATATTATAAAGTCTAATTAGAAAAATACAAATTTCATTAACGCTGATGCTTTTCAATCCATTTATTTGTGTAATTATTTCATGGATTCCATGTAATATGAGGAAGATAACTTCAACGTTTTTATTTTTAGTATTTGCGTTATTTTCTTTTGGTCAAACAATTTCTGGCAGGATTTATAACCAAGAGACTGGAGAGCAACTTATTGGAGCTACTGTAGGATTGGAGGGGTTGACTATTGGGGTTTCGACAGATACAGCGGGCAACTATCTTCTTCCTGTCAAAGAGGCGGGAGTTTATAACATTGAAGTGAGATACGTCGGGTATTTCATAAAAGTCATTCCTGAAATTCAAATAAAGAATAGGCATGTCATGAACCTTGATATTGGCTTAATGCCTAATTTCAATGGCTTGGATAGTCTTATGATTACTGATAAGGCATTAATCGTGCAGCCGGGTAGATTGATCCTCACCGAAGAACAGCTTAATAGATTTGCGGCAACTTATTATGACCCTGCAAGGATGGCAACTACGTCTTCGGATGTTATCATCGCCAATGATCAGAATAACCAAGTTTCTGTTCGAGGAATAGATCCATCGTTTAACGTATGGAGACTGGAAGGAGCGGAGATTCTAAACCCCAATCACTTATCAAATGCAGGAACATTTAGTGATCAGGCTACTTCGAATGGTGGCGGTGTAAATATTCTGAGTGCCCAAATGATGCGTCGGTCCTCTTTCGATTATGGTGCTTTTGGTCCTGAACTGGGAAATAGTGTGGGCGGTATTTTCAATATGTATATCAAGGATGGGAGTAGTGAGTCTGGTCATGTTGCACAAGCGTCTTTAATTGGTTTGGATTTAGCATCACATGGACAAGTAAACCAAAATGAAAAGTGGACTTATGCGGCTAATTATCGATACAGCTTTACCGGATTGTTGACAAATTTCGGCGTTGACTTTGGGGGAGAAAAGATAGGGTTTCAGGATTTATCTTTCTCTACGAAATATCAAATTAACCCCAAAACGTCTATCAAGTTATTTGCGCTAGGGGGATTGAATTTTAATCGGTTTGAAGGACAGCCTTTAGATCAATCAGAAGACCAAAAAGACCGTTTAAATATTGATTTTGAAGGTCAAATGGGTGCAGTTGGTGCAACGATCAACCATCAATCTGAAGGTTTTGAAATAGCCAGCACGCTATTGTTTTCGGCAAATGAGAACATGCGCGATCAAGAGTTTAAGAATGATGCAGATGAGATAGATAATACTTCTGGCTCTACGGATATCCGCAAATTACTTTCTCATAGTGTTGAAATCAGAAAAAACCTGAAAGGTCATCAGTTTCAAGTAGGTGCGATGACTAATTTTTACATTTATGACTTTGAAACAAGGTTCAACCCTGTCGTCGGGAATAGTTTTTCTTTAGCGGTCAATGATAAAACCGAGGTACTGGTTCAACCATATTTCAATTATTCACGACAATTATTGGGTACATTATTTCTTAAAATTGGTGGAAATATTCCATGGAATGTGAATGGTCAAGCTCAATTCGACCCAAGAGTACAGCTCACCTATTTCCTTAAGCGCAATCAGTCTTTAGCATTTGCGTCAGGTAGATACAGCCAATTGTTAAATGCTGATAACTACTATTATTATAACCCTTTTCGCACGGATATTAGATTATCTAACCTTGATGTTGATTATGATTTTTTAAGTTCTTGGCGTCACACTTTGTCATATACCATTCAATCGGAATTGGTGAATACGAGCATTGAGTTATTTCATTATCAATTTTCAAACCCACTTATAACAATGTTTTCCTTGCCATCTGATCTAAGAAAGGCATCCACTTCTGGTGTTTCATTACAACTGGATAGGTCTTTCGACAATCAATTTTATGCGCGGATTGGAGGAACCTTTTTCAGGTCATTACTAGAACCAGAAATAGCCACACATCAGTATGACAATCGATTTAGCAGTAGTCTAGCATTGGGCAGAGAATGGAAATTAAAATCAGGGAAAAGGACAGCCCTAAATCTCCGAGGAATTTATCAAGGAGGTATTCATTATCCCGGCTTAGGTATATTTGGGGATATTCCTGAAGATGTACCTTATCAGACGAAAGATTACCTACGTTTTGACTTGAGATGGCAACTGGTAAACAATCATGGAAAATGGACCTCCACATTTTCGATAGATATTCAAAATATATTCAATCGTGAAAATGAAGCTTTCCGCTATTTTGATACTTTTACAAACGGCGTTGAAACGCAATACCAATTGGGGATGATCCCAATTTTCACCTACAGAGTAGAATTCTAATGAAGAAAAAAGCAATTGAAATTTCCTTTTTCCTTTTGTTTTCATTGTTTGCGTTAGTTCAATACAATGACCCTGATGGTCCTGCTTGGATTCTTATTTATGGTGCAGTTGCTCTTGTTAGTCTATTGTCATTTTTTGGTGTTTATCGGCGATCCATTTTACTAGGAATGATCATTGCCTTGTCCCTTTTTGCCATTTATTTGGCGCCTCATTTTTATGATTATTTGTTAGCGGATAACAAGAATGCGCTTTTTGGTGAAATGGTTTATGAAAAACCTTACCTCGAGGGAACAAGAGAATTTGGAGGTATTGTCATTGCCATTTTATGCGTGCTAGGTTTAATGAGGATAAACAAATAGCCATCAATTTTTAACTAAGACTTTTCCTTTTGTTGGATAATGTTGTTGGAATAAATGATAGTTGATTCCATCCTTTAAACCGACATTTGGGACTAGAATTGATTGCGCGCCAGCAGCCTCCATTATGCCAATATAGATCTCTGTGGCAGGCACGATCACATCCGCTCTGTCAGGGTTTAGTTGTAGTTTATTGAGCCTATCGTCCAAGGACATATTTGCCAAATATGCTTTGACTTTCCTCACGGTATCAATAGTTATGGTCTTTCTTTTGCCAACCATGGCTAATTCAATGACTTTATTGATATTTCCTCCTGTCCCTATAGCCGTTATTTTTCGCCTATGATCTTTCACTTGGTTTTTTACCCATGCACGCATTTCATCCCAAGTCTCAGATTTGTCTAGCTTATCAATGCGTCTTACGCCACCGATTTTGAAAGATTTTGAAAGGACTTTTCGTTTTTCAACATAGAAATTGATTTCAGTGCTACCTCCACCAACATCTATATGAATATAGGTTTTTTCGTCTAAGTTAGGTCCTATGACTTCATTGATTAATTCGGCTTCCTTCTCTCCTGATATTATTTCGATTTGTAAGCCAAGATCGTCCGCCACTTCTTTTAATACTTGGGCTCCATTTGAGGATTCACGCATGGCAGATGTTGCGCACGCATAGTAATGATCGATTTCATACAGATCAATCATGCTTTTGTAGGCTGTCATCAGTTTTTTAAACCTAACAACGTTAAAATCACTGATCTGACCAGTTCTAAAAACATCATGTCCCAGCCGTAATGGGAAACGTATATATTCCAGTTTTTTAAAAGTGATCAGTTCTTCATAACTCAGAATTTTGGTGATTTGAAGTCTAATGGCATTGGAGCCAATATCTATTGCAGCAATTTTCATTTGAAAGATATTTGGTTAAAAATACGTAAGCCATTCTTCTATCTGAGGGGCATTGGTTTTTATTCTGGTGCGGGACACATATATTTGTACAGCATTATCAAGAAAGACTGAGGGAATGGGCCCGATGAAGTCTTAGCAACCTGTCCACTTTCCGCGAGGAGTCCGGTGCTAATTCCCTTCCTGAAATATTCAGGAGAAGATAATTGAGCGTTTCAAACATCTTTCTTGTGTGCTGTTAATCACTGTTATGAGAAAGATAGAATCATTAGTTAAGGAGAAAATATTAATTCTCGATGGTGCCATGGGCACCATGATCCAACGATATAAGCTTAGTGAGGAAGATTTCAGAAATGAAACCTTAAAAGATCATCATATTGATCTTAAAGGGAATAATGACTTGCTTTCTATTACGCGACCGGACATTATAAAGGCAATACACGCCGAATATTTTGAAGCAGGAGCTGATATTGCTGAAACGAATACTTTTGCTGGAACAACCATCGCACAGGCCGATTATAGTTTAGAGCACTTGGTCTATGATATCAATTATCAATCAGCCCGCATCGCCCGTGAAGTAGCAGATGAGTACACAGCCAAAAGTCCAGATAAGCCACGGTTCGTGGCTGGCAGCATGGGGCCAACCAACAGGACAGCTTCACTTTCTCCGGATGTCAATGATCCCGGATTTCGAGCGGTAACATTTGAACAACTAAGATTGGCGTATTTCGAACAGGCGAAGGCATTGATGGAGGGTGGTGTGGATTTGCTGCTGGTTGAAACTGTTTTCGACACGCTCAACGCAAAAGCAGCATTATTTGCGATTGATCAGTTAAGTACGGAGTTGGGTAAAAAAATTCCCATCATGGTTTCAGGGACAATTACCGACGCATCAGGACGCACACTTTCCGGTCAAACGACAGAAGCATTTCTAATTTCTATTTCTCATATTCCACTCTTTAGTGTGGGACTTAATTGTGCCTTGGGAGCCAGTCAGCTAAGACCATATCTAAAAACTTTATCAGATAATACAGATTTTGGAGTAAGTGCACATCCAAATGCAGGGTTGCCAAATGAATTTGGAGAATATGACCAAACTCCATATGAAATGGCCGCACAAGTGGAGGAGTATCTTAAAGATGGTTTGGTCAATATTTTAGGTGGTTGTTGTGGGAGTACACCGGATCACATTCGTGCAATAGCGAATGTAGCGTCCAAATATTCGCCTCGTCCTATGAATGAATTGATTTCAACTTAAGGCTTATTTAATATGGAAAAAAACCAAAATGTTTTGCCTTTGAAGCTTTCTGGCATGGAGCCTTTGATCATTAATGATGATACTAATTTTGTTAATGTAGGGGAAAGAACCAATGTCACTGGCTCAAAAAGGTTCGCTAGGCTTATTGCTAATGAAGATTATGAAACTGCCGTCGAAATTGCTTTGGACCAAGTAAGAGGCGGTGCTCAAATTCTTGATGTCAATATGGATGAGGGCATGCTCGATGGAAAAGCTGCCATGGTGAAGTTTTTGAATTTGATAGCCGCTGAGCCTGATATAGCTCGAATTCCAGTGATGATTGATTCTTCAAAATGGGAAATTATAGAGGCTGGTTTACAATGCATTCAAGGGAAAGGGGTAGTGAACTCCATTTCAATGAAAGAAGGGGAGAAGTCATTCAAAGAACAAGCACGTAAAATTAAAATGTATGGAGCAGCGACGGTTGTTATGGCCTTTGATGAAAATGGTCAGGCCGATTCCTACGAAAGAAGAATTCAGATTTGTAAACGTTCCTATGATATTCTAACCAAGGAAGTTGGTTTTCCCAAAGAAGACATCATTTTTGATCCAAACATATTTCCAGTAGCCACTGGTATTGATGAGCATAATAATTATGCTGTTGACTTTTTCAACGCCACAAAATGGATAAAAGAGAACCTTCCTGGGGCCAAAGTTAGTGGTGGCGTATCCAATGTTTCTTTCTCATTCCGAGGGAATAACATTGTCAGAGAGGCCATGCATTCCGCGTTTTTATATCATGCCATTCAGGCAGGAATGGACATGGGCATAGTCAATGCTGGATTGATAGAGGTATATGACGAGATTCCAAAGGACCTTTTGCAGCATGTTGAGGACGTTTTGCTCAATAGGCGCGATGATGCTACGGAGCGACTTTTGGCTTACGCCGAAAACGTAAAGGGTTCAGGTAAAGTAAAAGAACAAGACCTTAGTTGGCGCGAGGGTACAGTGCAGGAACGACTGAAGCATGCCTTGATTAAAGGCGTTGTTGACTTTGTAATTGATGACACAGAAGAAGCGCGACTCGGCTATGATCGTCCTTTACATGTGATTGAAGGCCCATTAATGGATGGAATGAATGTCGTGGGTGATTTATTTGGTTCTGGTAAAATGTTTTTGCCACAAGTAGTGAAAAGTGCCAGAGTAATGAAAAAGTCGGTGGCCCATCTTATTCCTTTTATGGCAGCCGAAAAAGGGGCGAAGCATAAGGCGAAGGGTAAGATTTTAATGGCTACAGTCAAGGGAGATGTTCATGATATTGGCAAAAATATCGTAGGAGTCGTACTTGGCTGTAATAATTATGATATTGTGGATTTGGGTGTGATGGTTTCTGCACAAAAAATTCTAGATGAAGCGGAAGCTCAAAACGTAGATATCATAGGTCTTAGCGGATTGATCACGCCGAGTTTAGATGAAATGGTAACTGTAGCGTCCGAAATGGAAAGAAGAGGAATGAAAATTCCTTTGCTTATTGGGGGAGCGACTACTTCACGAATTCATACGGCGGTAAAAATTGCCCCTGTATATTCTGGGACGGTTATTCATGTGCTGGATGCTTCCAAAAGTGTAGGTGTAGCTTCCAAGCTCTTAAGTGATTCGGAAAATAGCTTGCGAAGTGACATTGTCGCGGAGTACGAAGAATTAAGAATCAATCATGCCAATCGTCAATTGGAAAAAGAGCATTTACCTTTTGCAGCAGCGAAAAGAAATAAATTAAAAATTGATTGGGAAAGCTATAATCCGCCAAAACCAAAATTTATCGGAACCAAGGTTTTTGAAAATATCGCGCTGGAAGAAATACGTCCTTATATAGACTGGACTCCATTCTTTTCAACTTGGATGTTGAAAGGAAAATATCCTCAAATTTTTGAAAATCCTACGGTTGGGGAGGAAGCTAAAAAGCTATTTGCAGATGCCAATCAAATGCTTGATGAAGTTATCGCCGAGAAAAAATTATTAGCAAAGGCTGTGATAGGCATTTATCCGGCAAAGGCGTTTGAAGAAGATGTTGTTGTTTTTGAAGAGGAGGAACTACGCAACCCGAAAGGAGCCTTCCATTTTTTAAGGCAACAAGGTAAGAAAGGAGTCAACATTCCGAACCTTTCACTTACTGATCTTATTTCTCCAGAAAAGACGGATTATATAGGAGGGTTTGCTGTTACTACTGGTTTCGGTACTGATGAGTTAGCCAAGCAATATGAGGAGGATCATGATGATTACAATTCGATCATGATCAAATCAATAGCCGATCGATTGGCAGAAGCTTTGGCCGAAATGATGCATGAAAAGGTACGAAAGGAATATTGGGGATATTCAACCGATGAAGTATTGGATTGCGAGGCGTTGATTAAAGAAAAGTATCAAGGAATTAGACCAGCCCCAGGGTACCCGGCTTGTCCTGATCATACCGAGAAAGCGACGTTATTTGAGCTACTCGATGTAGCCAATAATATTGGACTTCAATTGACAGAAAGCTATGCTATGTTTCCTGCGGCGGCAGTCAGTGGGTTTTACTTTTCACATCCGAAATCAAAGTATTTCGGTTTGGGGAAAATATATGAAGACCAAGTAGAAAATTATTCACAAAGAAAGAAATTGACCAAGGAAGAAGTAGAACAATGGCTAGCTCCCAACCTTGGTTACAAATAAGAAAATAAGATGAAAGTCACAGAAAATATAGCCAACGCTAAAGGGAGAACACTCTTTTCATTAGAAATTATTCCTCCGAAAAAGGGAGATAGCATAAACGGACTTTTTGCGCATATCGACCCTCTTATGGAGTTTAAGCCTCCGTTTATAGATGTGACTTATCACAGAGAAGAATATGTATATAAGGATCGCGGGAATGGTTTGTTAGAAAAAAAGACCACTAGAAAGCGTCCGGGAACAGTAGGTATATGTGCCGCAATCAAGAATAGATATGAGGTTGATCCAGTGCCTCACATTATATGTGGGGGTTTTACCAAAGAGGAAACGGAAAATGCATTGATTGATCTAAATTTCTTAGGAATAGATAATGTGTTGCTCTTAAGAGGGGATTCTATTAGTAATGAGCGCAAATTCACTCCTGAGCCAGAGGGGAATGCATTTGCCATAGATTTAGTCGATCAAGTAGTGAAAATGAATGCTGGAGCTTACTTAGACGAAGAACTTATAAACGCAATGCCAACCAATTTTTGCATTGGTGTTTCTGGCTATCCTGAAAAACATTTTGAGGCGCCAAACATCAAGTCTGATTTGAAGTATTTGAAGGAAAAGGTTGATTTAGGGGCTGAGTACATCGTTACTCAAATGTTCTTTGACAATCAAAAGTATTTTCAATTTGTAGATGACTGCAAAAAGGCAGGAATTAATGTGCCTATTATCCCGGGATTAAAACCTATGACCATGAAAAATCATTTGACGGTTTTGCCGAGTATTTTTCATATTGATATACCCGAAATTTTGGCAGAGGATGTTGAAAATGCCAAAAATAATTCTGAGGTTAGACAAATAGGAATCGAGTGGGCAATACAGCAATCGAAAGAATTAATGGCCGCAGGTGTTCCCGTCCTTCATTACTATTCTATGGGTAAATCAGACGCAGTTTATAGAATTGCAAAAGAACTTTTTTAGTCTTTTAGACCATGGTTTTTTGGTATTTAGGGGGAAACTTACTGGAGAATATTTTTAGATATAATTTGTTCTCGAAGCGCGCTTATCGAGCGTAAATGATCAAGTTATATAGTTTCAATTATTTAATCATTATTGCTGGTTATAATCCAATTACCTTCACAGCATGAAAATTATTGAGTGCCCTAGAGATGCGATGCAAGGCATAAAAGATTTTATACCAACGCAAGAGAAGACGAGGTATATCAATGCCTTGCTAAAAGTCGGTTTTGATACTTTGGACTTTGGAAGCTTTGTCTCTCCCAAGGCAATACCTCAGCTATCTGACAGTAAATCGGTACTTAGTGGTTTGCATTTAGCGTCTAGTACTTCACTATTGGCAATAGTTGCCAATTTAAGAGGAGCGATAGACGCGCTGGATCTGGAGGAAATCTCTTATTTGGGATTTCCATTGTCCCTTTCGGAGACTTTCCAACAGAGAAACACGAAAAAATCTATAGATCAAGCTTTTATTGAGATTAAAGAGATCCAAGAAAAAGTATTGCAAAAGAACCGGACGTTGGTCGTCTATTTATCGATGGGTTTTGGAAATCCTTATGGTGATCCTTATCAAGAAGCTTATATTCATGAATTCGTACATAAGTTAGCGACATTAGATATTTCCATTATTTCATTGGCAGACACTATTGGAATAGCACAACCAGCAGAAATTCATAAACAGCTACAAGCTTTAATTACCACCTTTCCTGATATTGAAATTGGTGCCCATTTGCATGTTACCCCAAATAGTGCTACGCCTAAGATTAAGGCAATGCTAGATGCTGGGTGTTCACGAATAGATGGTGCTATAGGGGGATATGGAGGTTGCCCGATGGCAACTGATGTCTTAACAGGTAATTTGAATACTTTAGATATTATTAAGCATTTAACAGACGATGATCTAACCGTGAACATAGAGGCACTAGAAAATGCTCGTCAATTATCACAAGAGCTTTTTACTAAATACTTTTAAATATGGAATGGACTTATGAAGCCATTATCGTTTTAATTGTAATTTTCGGTGCGGTCATTCTATTTGTAACTGAATGGTTGTCCATTGACTTGGTCGCCATGTTGATTATGATAAGTCTGATAGTCAGCGGCGTTATTTCACCTAAGCAAGGAATTGCAGGTTTTAGTAACCCCGCTACAATCACTGTTGCATTCATGTTTGTGATAAGTTATGCTTTGTTAAAAACGGGAGCTTTGCAGAGGATTGGTCCTTTATTGGCGGGTGTATTTTCAAAAAATTTCAACGTGGGTCTATTGCTAATGATATTTTTTGTTGGCATTTCTTCTGCCTTCATCAATAATACGCCAATAGTCGCCATGTTTATTCCGGTGATAATAAGCATTGGAAAAATGTCGAAAATTAGCCATTCAAAATTGTTAATTCCACTGTCTTATGCTTCCATCTTTGGGGGAACGTGTACACTTATCGGAACCTCAACCAATGTGCTTGTAAGTGGAATTGCGTTTGAATCGGGCCTTGGTGAGTTTTCGATGTTTTATACCGCACCAATAGGAATAGTTTTTCTATTGGTTGGGGCACTTTACCTATTCTTATTTGGAAAAAAGTTACTTCCTGATAGATCAATAAAAAGTGACATTGAGTCGCGTTTTGGAATTCGTGACTATATCACGCAAATTGAGATTTTAGCTGATTCAGATTTTGTTGGGCAAAAAATCATGGATAGTGTCATAGTTCGAGAAATGGAGCTAGACATTATCGAGGTAATCCGAGGTAAAATGAGATTTACGCTACCTTCCGGTGATTTTGAAATCTTTGCTGGGGATGTATTGAAGATTAAGTGTAATGTGGAAAAAATCTCCGAATTAAAAGACAGGCTTAAAGTAGGGTATAATCTTTCGGCATTAAGGATTGGGGAGAGCGAAATACAAAAAGGTGATACAAGTCTGCTAGAGTTAGTCATTACCACTGGTTCAGAGTTTGAAGGTAAGAGTCTTCGACAGATGGATTTTAGAAGAAGGTTTAGAGCTGTGCCACTTGCGATTCAGCATAGGGAAGAGATCTTGCATGAGCACCTACATGAAGTTGAACTAAAAGCGGGTGACTTAATATTGATAGAAATTAAAACCCACTGGGTAGAAACGTTAAAGTCATTAGAATCAAGTCCGAAAAGTCCATTCGTCATTCTTTCAGAAGCAGGAATAATTGATTTTAAACGAAAAAATTTCATTGTTGTGATGAGTATAATCACGTTGGTCATTGCGCTCACAACGTTCAATTTCTTGCCAATAGTAGCATCTACAATTTTAGGTGTTTGTCTACTTGTTTTGGGTAGAATTATCACAATGAAAGAATTATATAGTTCCATTGAATGGAAAATTGTTTTTTTATTAGCGGGTGTAATAAGTTTGGGAGCTGCGATGCAAACGAGTGGACTGGCTGATGGGTTAGCTGATGGGTTAATCAATGTTTTTGGTCAGTATGGACCGCTGGCCTTATTAGCGGCCCTATATTTCACAACCTCCATCACCACAGAGTTAATGTCTAATAATGCAACTGCTGCATTATTAGCGCCGATAGCCATTTCAGCGGCAATCAAATTAGATGTCAGCCCCTATCCTTTTTTGATTGCAGTTATGCTTGCGGCATCTACATCTTTGATGACACCAATAGGATATCAAACAAATACGATGGTGTATACTGCTGGTAGATATAAATTTTTCGATTTCTTTAGGATTGGTGCAGGCTTGAATTTAATATTTTGGTTGCTTGCCTGCCTCTTGATTCCGGTTTTTTACCCGTTTTAGATTAATTTAAACTTTTTTCCGGGCAATGATTTTACCATGCCTTTAAATTCTAGAGTAAGTAGATGCGCGGCTACTTCGTTGATAAGCAATTGAGTCTTCCAAGCAATTGAGTCTATGTGCACTGCTTCGTTTGCCGACGCTAGTAAATCATAGACCTTAAGTTCGTCAAGTGAAAATAAATCTCTATCTATTATTTTTTGTAGCGTAATTATCTCGTTTTGATCCCAATTCAAATAATAGTTTAGATCTTTCACTCCAGTGTATATATAAGCTTTTTGATTGCGAATCAAGTTATTACACCCTTCAGAATATTTACTTCCAATAGCACCTGGAACGGCAAAAACATACTTATCATAAGAATCTGCAATATTAGCGGTGATTAAAGCTCCGCCCTTTGCTGCGGCTTCTACAACTAAAACCGCATCACTCATTCCTGCAATGATCCTGTTTCTTGCTGGGAAGAAATGAGCTTGGGCTTGCTTATTTGGAGGGTTTTCCGAGATTAACCCTCCAGTGTCACACATTTTTGAGGCTATTTTCTTATGTTGACTTGGGTAAATTTTGTGATGTCCATTAGCCATAATGCCGTAGGTTGATACGCCCATTTCCAGGCATGCTTTATGCGCTTCAATATCAACTCCATAAGCAAGACCACTGATTATGAGCACGTCAGAGCCAGCAAGGTCAGCAATAATTTTTCTGGTAATTTCCAACCCGTATTCTGTGGCATTTCTCGTCCCAACAATAGCCAGTATCTTTTTGGTATTAAAATTGCCTTTTCCTGACGCGTAAATAATGCTTGGAGCGTCGGCAATCGTTTTTAATCGGGCAGGATAATTTTCGTCGGTATAATGATAGATTTGGATCTGATTTTTTTCACAGTCCTCTAGAATCTTATCTGCTTCATGGATGATTGATCCATTTTTAATTGAAGCGATGGTTTTAACACCAATTCCTGGAATTTTATTCAGATGAGCTGTTTTGCTTGAAAATACAGCGGTGGCTGATCCGCAATAACTTATAAGATTTTTAGTATTAACATTTCCTACCCCAGGAGTAAGGCTGAGCGCTAATTGAAAACGCTTGTCATCATTCATGTTAAGCCAGCTCTTTTCTGAGTTGCTCTAAAAAAGTCCGAACTTTTCTAAGAGACTCAATCATCTCTATCTTATTGCTCGCGGCTTCTACATCATTTTTGATAAACTCTCTGGCTCCTTGTAGGGTATAACCCTTTTCCTTTACCAAATAATAAATCAGTTTGACATTTTTAATATCTTCTTGAGTAAACTGACGATTACCTTTGCGATTTTTCTTAGGCCGAATGATGTCGAATTCCCCTTCCCAAAAACGAATCAAAGATGTTGCAACAGCAAGTTCATTTGCTACTTCACCGATGGTGAAATACTTCTTTTCTATTTCTTTTTCTTTGTAGGGCATTTTCAATTTTGAAGATAAGAAATTATGCCTTCTTCGTCAATGTAAATTTGAGATTCTGGAAAATCTTCTTCAGTTAATCCTTTAATTTTCAATGCTGCTCGATTTCTGTCATCAAATAAAGGACCTAGCGTATATGATTGGCGGAAGGAATAAATTTTTCCAGATAGGAATATTCCTTCAGCATTTAAGTTGGCATGCAATATGGGGGCAAGTGCGTTTTCATTTTTCAAATTAAAACGACTGTACGTCAGAAAATTGCCTAATGAATAAACAATGAGTCTGTCCTTATAAATATCTATTGCCCTTGGTACATGAGGTCCGTGTCCAAGGATGATGTCAGCTCCACTATCGATCATTTTTCTACTAAAATCGTATATGTTTCCGCGGTTTTCACCAAAGTAGAACTCTGGAGCATTCGTAACATGTTGGTTTTTTGCTCCTTCAGCACCTCCGTGAATGGAAACAATCACTATATCGACGAGAGTATCCAGCTCTTGAATTAAAGATTGGGCATAATTTTCATCATAAAATGTTAGTGTGCCTTTATTTGGTACAAACGCTACCAACCCAATTCTTAAATGGTTTTTTTTCAAAATGGTGAAATGTTTTGTCGTACTTCCGGCATAGGCAATATTAAACGAGTCCAACGCTTGTGCTGTCGCTGATCTACCCTCTTCACCAAAGTCATTTGCATGATTGTTTGCTGTACTCATTAAATCAAAACCACAATCGGAGAAGTTTTTAGTCATGTAGACTGGCATTCGAAATAGATAGCAAGTTTTTGGGTTGTTGCAATTTTTTAGTTGGCCTTCTCCATTTAGGATAGTCCCTTCCACATTGCCGAAAGTGAGGTCTGCGGATTTTAGTAAATCACAACTGCTATTCCATAGCGAACTTCCTTGATTTAGAGGCAAATAGGATTTGTTTGGATAGTTCGTGCCATTCATGATATCTCCAACTGCCATAAGGGAAAATGTATCAGGAAGTAGTCTTGTAATCTCAATGTCTACTTCTTCCTCCAATTAATATAGGGTGTCATTAAGGCTTGTAAGCCAATATTCTACGATCGCTGCAACAGAATCCTGTTTTAGTTCTGACGTGTTATTAGCGGCTATTGGGAAGGTTTTTTTGTTTGGTTTGGAAACCTTACAACCGAAAATCACCAATAGGAGGAGGAAGAGTAGCTGAGATATTTTGCCCATTACAACTCAGAACTACAATTTGTTTTGAAGGCGTAAGTGCTATTTTCTGCAATTTTAGACATAAAAAAAGCCGATTTAAAATCAGCTTTTTAATTAGATCGTAATTTTCTAATATGATCCTAATGCTTGGTTCTCGATTGATGCTAATCGAAGAATTTCTTCGTATTCATCAGAGTCAAGATCTCGATAGAAATAGTGAACAGGATTTACGGCTTTGTTATTAATGTGCACTTCGTAATGTAAATGTGGGGCAGTAGATTTTCCGGTGTTTCCAGAATAAGCAATGATCTCTCCTCGCTTAACTTTTTGCCCCTGCTTAACTAAAAATTCATTCAAATGTGCATATTTGGTTTTGTAGCCAAAGCCATGGTCAACTTCTATTTGTTTTCCATAGCCACTAAAACTGGATCGTACCATTTTAATAACTCCATCGCCCGTAGCGTAAACTGGTGATCCTTTTGGTAAAGAAAAATCAACGCCTCTATGCGGTCTCTTTACTTTCAATATTGGGTCGATCCTAATTCCAAACCCGCTTGATAGCCTTCTGAGTTCATTATTTGATACTGGCTGAATAGCAGGGATGGCTGCTAATAAAAGTTCTTTATCCTTGGCCATTTCAACAATATCATCGTAAGATTTAGTCTGGATGTACATTTGTTTTTTAAGCTTATCGATCTTTTTGAAATTATCAATAATCAATTTCTCTCGCTTAAGCCCCTTATCTACTAAGTTTCTATATCGATTAGAGCCTCCAGTTCCAGCAGATCTTATTTCTTCGGGTATTGACTCTACACCAAAAATGACTCGATATACATTGTCATCCCTTTCTTGAAGATTGGCAAGCATACTATTCGCTGTAGTCATTTCTTGACTTATCAGGTCGTAATAAAGTCTAAGTTCTTCATTCTCTTTTCTCAGTAGAGCTTCTTCAGGCGATTCGAAGTATTCGATGTGGACGAATACAATGCCTGCCGCCATAATAAGAGCCAGAGTTAGGAAACCCAAGGAATTCCAGATGATGTCCCAAGTAGAGACTTTGATCCTTTCATACCTACATGACTCTGTGTCATAATAGTACTTAATTCTTGCCATAAGACGAATTTAGGGTTAATTCTAGTAGTTTTGCCGCGCTGATAAAGCCTCAAATATCTGCTAATTTCGGGTTTTAACAGTACAAATACAAATAATAAGTTTTAACAGACTATTAATCAATAGGTTACATGGATTCCAAGCAAATACGTAAAGAATTTTTGGATTTCTTTAAAAATAAAGAGCATAAGGTTGTCTCATCGGCACCTATCGTTGTTCAAAATGATCCGACTTTGATGTTTACCAATGCGGGCATGAATCAGTTTAAGGATTATTTTTTAGGAAATAAGCCTATTGAAGCGTCTAGAGTTGCAGACACGCAAAAATGTCTAAGAGTATCTGGAAAACACAATGACTTGGAGGAAGTAGGTTTTGATACCTATCATCATACCATGTTTGAAATGCTCGGTAATTGGTCATTTGGTGATTATTTTAAGGAAGAAGCTATTGATTGGGCATGGGAACTTCTTACGGAGGTATACAAGCTTCCCAAAGAAAGAATGTATGTCACCATTTTCGAGGGAGACCAATCTGAGCATTTGGAGCCTGATAGTGAAGCTAAAACTCACTGGGAAAAACACCTTCCTCTCGAGCGCATTCTTAATGGGAATAAAAAAGATAATTTCTGGGAAATGGGAGAGACCGGTCCTTGTGGGCCTTGCTCAGAAATACATATTGATCTTCGCTCTCAAGAGGAGATAGATAAGTTGACTGGTGATAAGTTGGTGAATCAGGATCACCCTCAGGTTGTTGAGGTTTGGAACTTGGTATTTATGCAGTTTAATCGTTTGGCTGATGGAAGTTTAAAAAACTTACCAGCTCAGCACGTGGATACGGGCATGGGATTTGAAAGGTTAGCAATGGCAATTCAAGGTAAAACATCCAATTACGATACAGATGTTTTTCAACCAATGATCCAAAAAATAGCCGAAGATGCTAACGTAAAATATGGTGAAGTAGCACAGACTGATGTGGCTATTCGAGTAATTGCTGATCATATTCGGGCCATAAGTTTTACCATAGCCGATGGGCAACTGCCTAGTAATACTGGTGCAGGGTATGTCATCAGAAGAATTTTGAGAAGAGCAGTGAGATATGGTTATACATTCTTAAATACGAAAGAACCTAGGCTCTATACCCTTGTACCACTTTTGGCAGATCAAATGGCGGAGACTTTTCCAGAGTTAAAGGCTCAACAGGACTTTGTGGCCAAGGTTATAAAAGAAGAAGAAAATTCATTTTTGCGAACTTTGGAAAATGGGTTGAAAAGATTCGATACCATTCTAGCGTCAAAGCTTTCATCTGTTAGTGGCAAAATAGCCTTTGAGCTTTATGATACGTATGGGTTTCCAATTGACTTAACCATGTTGCTGGCGCGAGAAAATAATATGGCAGTGGATGAAGCTGGTTTTAAAGAAGAACTTACGAAACAAAAGGGAAGGTCAAAGTCTGCTGCTAAGCAGACTTTGTCAGATTGGAATATCGTAGAAGAAATCGAGGGAACTGAATTTGTTGGCTATGAGTCTTTGACTTCAGCGTCTAAAATAGCTCGGTATAGAAAGGTTGACCAGAAAGAAGGATCATTTTATCAAATAGTGCTTGATAAGACGCCTTTTTATGCTGAAAGTGGGGGGCAAGTTGGTGACACTGGATTACTTATTAGTGGAGACGAAAAGTTGAAAATTTTCGATACAAAAAGGGAAAATGACTTAATTATTCATTTCACCAAAACATTACCAAAACAATTGGATAGTAGTTTTGAGGCCATAGTTGATAAAACAAAAAGGAGACTCACTGAAAATAATCATTCTGCTACCCATTTGCTACATGCTGCATTGCGTGAAGTACTTGGAGATCATGTTCAGCAAAAAGGATCTTTAGTGAATGAGAAGTCATTGCGTTTTGACTTTTTACATTTTGTGAAAGTAGAAGCCAAGGATTTGGCGAAGATAGAGCAGATCGTGAACACTAAAGTTCGAGAAAATATAGCGTTATATGAGCAAAAGAATGTGCCTATCGAAGATGCTAAAAGCATGGGTGCTACAGCACTTTTTGGTGAGAAGTACGGTGATTTTGTGAGAGTAATTACCTTTGATTCTACTTATTCTGTCGAATTATGCGGAGGAACGCACGTCAATAGAACAGGTCAGATCGGTTTGTTTAAAATCCTGAGTGAAAGTTCTGTAGCGGCTGGTGTGAGACGAATTGAAGCTGTGACTGCTGATGGCGCTGAGCAGCAGGTCAATGGAGAATTAGTTTTGCTATCTGAGGTGAAAGAGATTTTGAAGCATCCTAAGGATTTGAAAAAATCAATTCTAAGCCTAATAGAGGAAAAAAATAAATTGGAGAAGACTCTTGAAGCGCTGGATAGAGAAAAAGCATCTGGCTTGAAGGATCATCTTCTTTCGACTAAGTTGGATTTTGATGGAGGGACATTTGTTGCAGCGAAAATTGACATACCTTCTGCTGATTTACTTAAACAATTGTCCTTTGAATTAAAGAGAGCATTACCTAGGTTAATTCTTCTTTTAGGTGCCAATATCAATGGAAAGCCTATGTTGAGTGTGATGGTTGATGAATCTTTTGTTGATAATAAATTGCTGAATGCAGGAGAAATAGTTCGAAACATGGCGAAAGAAATAAAAGGAGGAGGTGGAGGGCAGCCATTTTACGCTACGGCTGGAGGCAAAGACGTGAATGGTTTGGAAGCGGCATTGCAGTTAGGTAAAGCTTTTATATCAGAAAAAATTAACCTTATATAAGATGCAGCACGAAGATAAATATCAGTTGATTGTTGGTCTTGAGGTTCATGCTCAGTTAAACACAAAATCCAAGATATTTTCAACAGATCACAATTCATTCGGTGGGGATCCTAATGTTAATATAAGTGTGATTTCGCTTGGACATCCTGGGACTATGCCAAGGCTTAATAAATCGGTGATTGAAAAAGCCATTCTTATGGGCCTAGCTTGTGGATGCCAAATCACGCAGTTTGGCTTCTTCGATAGGAAAAATTATTTCTATCCCGATTTACCAAAAGGGTATCAAATTACTCAGGATAAAAAACCAATATGTATTGGTGGAAGTATACCCATTCCACATTGCTCAGGACAAAAGGCAGTAGTGCTCAACAGGATTCATATGGAAGAAGACGCAGGCAAATCAATACATGTCGGCGGTGGAAATGAATCTCAAATTGATTTAAATAGGGCAGGCGTACCTTTGATTGAAATCGTAACCGAACCCGAAATATATTCTGCTGAAGCCGCTGGAGAGACATTGGCGGAGGTAAGACGATTGGTTCGTTATTTAGACGTATCCGATGGAAATATGGAAGAAGGCTCCATGCGATGTGACGCCAATATCTCCGTGAGATTAAAGTCTGATAAAGAGCTAGGTAAAAAAGTGGAAGTTAAGAATATGAACAGCATCAGAAATGTGATGCGAGCCATAAAGCATGAATTCTCCCGGCAGATACAAGCTATTGAGGCGGGTGAAGAGATCATTTCTGAAACACGAACCTTTGATGCAGACAAAGGCAAGACATATGGTATGCGTTCGAAGGAAGAGTTAAACGACTACCGTTATTTTCCAGAGCCTGATTTAAGTCCAATGCAAGTCAGCGATGAATGGCTTAGTGAAATAAAAGCAAAGATGCCAGAATTACCTAATCAGCTTTTTGAACGATTGGTTAAACAGTTTGGCTTGAAGAAAGAAACAGCTTTAATTCTGGTTGAAGATCAAAAAGCGGCGCTATTTTTCTTAGAGGTTGCTGGTGTATCTACGAATTACAAAATTGCGGCTAATTTAATTGTAGGTGCCCTTCGGTCGGTACTAAATGAATTGAAGATAAGTTTATCTACAATTCCGATTCAACCAAATCAACTAGCTGATTTGGTGGACATGATAGCACAAAATAAGATCAGCTCCTCTTCTGGTGTACAAAATTTGCTACCCAGATTGATCAATGCTCCCGATTTGGATGTAGTGGCTATGGCCGAAAACGAAGGACTCATTCATGATGATAATGAAGATGAAATCGTTAAGATTGTTGAAGCCGTCCTAGCAGATCACCCGCAAAAAGTTATCGCCTATTTGAAAGGTAAAAAAGGTCTCATAGGGATGTTTATGGGAGAAGTCATGAGTAGGACTAAAGGTAAAGTAGATCCGAAAGTGGCCAACAAATTGGTCATGGAATCGTTATCAAAAATTAATAAGTAAAAAGAATTTAAGAGAATGAAATTGATAAACCTCAAACTGCTAAGTACGATATTAAGTGTTCTTATTTTTACATCTAGCTGCGAAACGAGTAATGAACTAGGAGTTAAGCTTTTAGGTAACTTGAAAGAAAAAGGAGAGGGAATAGTCACTTTGAGTCAATACATGGACGCTGGTTTCGAGCCGATTGATACTATTTATATTGATGATGACTTTTCCTTTAAGTTTTTCGTCGAAGTATCAGGTTCTGAATTTTTTAGACTTAATTTTTATGGAAGACAACAAGTGAGCTTTATTCTCGACGGAAGCGAGAGGGAAGTGAATATTTTGGCTCATGGTACAGATCCAAATGCTCCAACTAAAATCACAGGTTCAATTCAAACAGGCTATATACAAGCGGTGGATTCAATGGTAGCCGCTCAAAAGAGTTCCGTTAATGAATTGAATCAAAAAGCGATAAAAGCTAGAATGGATGGAGACAATGAGGTGTTGACAGCTATCACTGACGAATATTATAAATCAGTCATTGAAAGTCAAATAGCTATGAAAGATTTTATCAGAAGTGTTGTCCCTTCTTTGGCCGGTTTTTACGCAATGGGTTCTATTGATCCTGAGCAGGACTTTAAATTTTACGAAGAGATTGCCGCAAGTTATCAATCTAAAGTTCCTGACCATCCGTTTACCAAAGACATTGTAAGTCAGGTAAATAACCTAAGAAAGTTGGCTATTGGGGCTGCAGCCCCTGAGATATCATTGCCATCTCCAAGCGGAGAATTAGTGACTTTATCTTCGTTGAAAGGTAATTACGTTTTAGTCGATTTTTGGGCTGCTTGGTGCAGACCATGTCGCGCTGAAAACCCTAATGTAGTTAGAATGTACAATCAGTATAGTAATAATAACTTCGAGATATTGGGAGTCTCATTAGACAGAAATCGCGACTCGTGGTTGAAGGCAATCCAAGATGATGGATTGATGTGGAAGCACGTTTCTGATTTAAAGTATTTTAATTCAGAGGCGGCAAGTGATTATAAAATTGCCTCCATACCTGCAACTTATCTCATTGGCCCTGATGGCACAATCATAGCAAAAAACCTTCGTGGGCCATCTTTGGAAGCCAAATTGAAGGAAATATTTGGTTAGTTGATATTAAACATTTTTTTGAGACCTATCCAAAAACGTCCTTTGGCCTGTACGTCGCTATGGAGGCTGTGAATGGATAGGGTTTTAATTGTTTTTCTATTGCCTGTCTCTATTGATTCGTTTAAAATGAGTTGGTTCAAGGCAGTAAGGGATGAAAACTCTCCAAAAGCGATCAAGTTATTATAAGTGATCATTTCTAATCTATTTGACAAGATAAATTTGGCACTTTCATAAGACTTACCAATTGCAGGTATCATTTTAAGTAACATCGCCTTATCCTCAGCGGTTTGTTCTTTCTCCAAAAGGATAACTAAGTCATGATGCTCTTTCTCTGCTAAAGGCGTTACAGGTGTCCTAGGTTCTTCTACAACTAAACTACTTTCAGAAGCTGTACCTACTAGCTGATTTGCTTCCTTAATCATTATTGGTAGAGAGGAGTTTTCTTTAACCAAAAATAATTCTTCGTGAATGAAATATTTTAAGGCGTCATTTTCAATCATGGCACTTTGAAAATTTCTTTTAATTCTTTGGCATCTTCTGGTTTCATTCTTTTGCCTAAAACCAATCGGAGTTGTCTTCTTCTTAAGGCACCCGCGTATAATTCTTTTTCAAACTCTGTTTCAGGTGTAGCTGTTGGAATGTCGATAGGGCGTCCTGTCTGATCAACCGCAACGAAGGTAAAAAAGGCATTGTTTGTCTCAATCTTTTTATTCGAAGGAATGTCTTCTGCTGTAACTTCAATATAAACTTCCATAGAGCTACTAAATGCTCTTGTTACAAATGCTTTCAATGTTACGGTATTTCCTAGTTGAATAGGGTTTGAGAAAGAGATGTTGTCAACAGAAGCCGTAACCACTATTCTATTGGAATGTCGCTGGGCAGCTATTGCGGATACAATATCCATCCAGTGCATCAATCTGCCTCCCATCAAGTTGTTCAATGTATTGGTATCATTAGGAAGGACCATTTCCGTCATAGTAACACTTGACTCTTTACAAAATTTACTTTTTTTACTCATAATTTTTTTACTCATCTATTCCAGCCCTTTTCGCCAAGTAAAGGTACGAAGCTGAAATTCTCGAATGCTTTTTTGGTTATTTTGTTTTCGGATATTCGAACGATTTTAACCATTGATTGTTTTTTTCCATCGCCAACAGGTATAATCAATTTGCCTCCAATTTTTAATTGTTTTATCAAGGTATTTGGTACTGATGGTGCGCCGGCGGTGACGATAACTCCATCATATGGAGCATGGCTTAGTAATCCTTTTGATCCATCACCATGAAAAAAATGCGGCTGATAGCCCAGTTTGGGTAAGAAGCGGGCGGTTCTTTCATATAATACTCTGTTGTATTCAATGGTGTAAAGGTTTACACCTAGTTCCAGTAATACAGATGCTTGATATCCAGAGCCAGTGCCAATTTCCAAAATCTTGTCTCCCGGCTTGAGTTCCAGTAATTCTGTTTGAAATGCTACTGTATAGGGTTGTGAGATTGTTTGTCCTTCTCCAATGGGAAATGCTTTGTCCTCATAGGCATGTGGTTCAAATATTCTTTCGAAAAAAAAATGTCGTGGAATTTTAAGCATCGCATCAAGAATTCTTTGGTCTTTAATTCCTTTCGATTTCACTTCATTTATTAGAAGTTTGCGCATTCCTTTATGCTTGTACGTATCTTTCAAGAAGTTTGAAGGTTGAAGTTTTGAATGGTTAAAAATAAAATGAATTCAGCAGATGTTTACAGGAATTATTGAATCACTTGGTCAGCTTACAGAAAAAAAAGTAGAAGGATCAAATATCAATTTTGGGTTTAAGTCACCAATCTCCGGTGAGCTCAAGGTTGATCAGAGTATATCACATAATGGCGTATGCTTAACTGTTACACAATGTAACCAAGATATGCATTATGTAACTGCCGTCCAGGAGACCCTCAACAAAAGTAACTTAGGAGCTATTGAAATAGGAGAGGAGGTAAACCTTGAAAGGTGTATGATAATGAATGGGCGATTAGATGGACATATTGTGCAAGGACATGTGGATGCCACAGCCAGTGTTCTCTCAGTATTGGATGTTGATGGTAGTTGGATATATTTATTCACTTTCAAAAATGTTGATCCTTTAATGGTGGAAAAGGGAAGTGTCTGTGTCAATGGGGTCAGTCTTACATGCTTTGACATTATTAATAATACGTTCAAGGTTGCTGTCATTCCCTACACATATGAGCATACTAACTTTAAAAATCTTAAAGAGGATAGTGTTGTTAACATAGAGTTTGATATTATTGGAAAATATATTAAGGCATTAATAAATCCTAACACTCATGGTTCTTAACTGTCTCATCGTAGATGATGATAAAATGTCTCGTTTAGTTGTTAATAACTTTATTGAGAAAACTGATTTCCTAAGTTTGGCAGGAGAGCTTGACAACACTATTGAAGCTTCTAACTTGCTTATAGATCAGAAGAATAACGACATAGATTTGCTCTTTCTTGATATAGAAATGCCAGAAATGACAGGTCTCGAGTTAGTTAAATCACTGAATGGTTCTTATCCAATTATCTTTATCACTTCTAAAAAAGACTATGCTTTAGAAGCTTTTGAAGGAGACGTGCTGGACTATTTGGTGAAACCAATGGAATATAGTCGTTTCCTAAAAGCTGCGATGAAGGCGAGAGAACAGCGGCAAAAGGAATTATTATTTGCTGAGAAAGAAAATCATATTTTCATCAAATCAGATTCTCGACACGTGCGAGTCTCTTATAGTGATCTGAATTTTGTCGAAGCGTTGGCAGACTATGTTATTTTCAATACTAATAAGGGTAAGTACATTGTGCACTATACCATGAAAGGAATTGAGAAAAAACTTCCATTAAGTCTGTTTAGTCGCATACATAGATCGTATATAATTAATAGAGATAAGATCAATTATATGGAAGATTTTAATGTTTCGATTGGTGAAAAAATGATTCCTGTTGGAGCTTCTTACAAGGAACAATTTCTAAAAAAATTAAATCAATTGTAATTGATTGAGAGCTGTATACTACGATTGAGAATATAATGAACAACAATTGCTGCAAATAGCGCGATTAGCCAGCCTACTACAACATCACCGAAATAATGTACTCCTAGGTAAATACGGCTATAGGAAACTATCAATGCCCAAGGGAGTAAATAGCGACCAATTATCATTTTGTTTCGTAAAAATAATACAACGGCAAGTCCCATCGTGTTTGCCGCATGGGATGAAGCAAATCCGTATTTGCCACCGCAATTTCCAACGTTAATAATTAGGTATTTAAGCGTTTCATCATGGCAAGGTCTTGGTCTCTGAAAAAAAGGTTTCATTACCGAGCTTGTTGCTTGATCTGTTAAGATAATTGTGAGAACGCATCCTACAATGACGTGAATATAATGCTTTGGGTACGCTCGGTATATTTGAAATACAATGAAGATATATAATGGTAGCCAAACCAGTTTCTTTGATAGGAATAGCATGAAATTATCTAAGTAGGGGTGGCCTAAAGAATTTAAAAAAAGAGTTATATCCAGATCACTCTGTAGGAACCAATCAACCATTTTTCACCCAATCAATATCTTTTTTTAGCCAATGCATTGTTTCTGCCTCTTTTGATCCCAGACTTGGCACCAAGTTATACTCCCAAGACGCGTCTGGGGGAAGACTCATCAAAATAGACTCTGTTCGGCCTCCTGTGTCCAACCCGAACTTGGTTCCTTTATCCCATACGAGGTTAAATTCCGCATATCTACCTCTGCGGATTAGTTGCCATTTGCGATGTTGTTCACTGAACTCTTTATTACGACTTTCTTGAGCATAACTTTTGTAGATTGAAAGGAATGATTTGCCGACCGACTGGCTAAAGGCCCATAATTCTGCTTTACTTTTTTGTTCAGTTTTTTCGTTTAGCCGATCGTAAAAAATTCCTCCAACACCTCTGGTTTCATCACGATGTTTTATATAAAAATAGTCGTCTGCCCATTTTTTAAATCTTAAATAATAGTTGGAGTCAGCTTGATCACAGACATGCTTTAAATAATGATGGATCGTTTTTCCTGATTCTTTATCTACATAGTGGGGTGTTAAATCTATGCCTCCACCAAACCAATATTCTCCACCCTCCATTTCGAAATAACGAACGTTCATGTGTATGATAGGAACCCATGGATTGCTAGGGTGTAGTACAATAGACACTCCAGTAGCAAAGAAATTTGCCTTATTGATGCCAAGTGCTGCAGTTATTTTTTCAGGTGTTGGTCCGTGTACTGCGGAGAAGTTAACACCGCCTTTCTCAATAAGAGAACCATTTTTTATAACTCGAGATTTGCCACCACCACCTTCTGGTCTTTCCCATATGTCTTGTTCAAAAAGAGCGTTTCCATCTAATTCTTCTAGTCCGTTACAAATTTCATCCTGTAAATTTTCGAACCAGGTTTTAATTTCTTCTTTGCTGATCATTAAAAAGGATATCCAATACCAATATTAAGATTGAAAAGTTGTTGATTAAATAAGTCGTCCAAACGAATTTTATTCGCTACAAATCTATCGCCTTCTGGCCTAGCTGGGTCAACTATTTTATAGGCACCATCAAGCCGCAATATTAAAAACGAAAAATCCATCCTAAGACCTATCCCTGCGCCTACTGCGATTTCTTTAATAAAAGACCGAAATCGAAAAATACCATCGCTTGATTCATCACCATCATTATTCTCGTTAATTGTTTTACTCCGCCAAAGCCAAGCATTTCCAATATCAATAAAGGCAGCAATATTAAAAAATCCAATCACATTTTTTCTATACTCTATAGAAGATTCAATAATTACATCAGCTGGCTGCTCACGTTGATAATCAACTTCGATTTCATTTCCTTCCACATTGGTATATTCGGCATAAGATCCAGGTCCTAAGCGCCTTGGGCTCCATGCTCTGATGGAATTGCTACCACCAGCAAAAAAGTATTTTTCATATGGTAATGCACGACTTTCGCCATATACGTAAGCAAAACCTGTATTAAACCTATAGGCAAAACTGGATCCTTTTTTTATTCTAATGTTTTTTCTAAAATCAGCATTGAACTTAAAATATCGATAGTATTCTAGGTTTTGTGATTCATCGAAAGGTTTTCGCCCCAAGAAAGTTTGTAATAATCCACCATATTCCAGGAATACGCTTAGGAAAGTAGCATTAACGTCCGATTGGCCATACTTATTGGTTCTTAGGTTGTAGCTTATACTAGCAGCGCTGACAAAGGAAGGTCTAAAAGCACTAACATATGACCTGTTTCCTTGATCTTCAAATTCTTGTAGTTCTTGGCTGAAATTTGAATAGTTGTCAGATTGGATAAAACTAACGTCTAGGGGTTTTACCGAAAATTGAGCGATCTGCTTTACTTGCCAAAGGTAGGCGATGGCGGAATTAAAGGTGGTTCGTTCATATTCATTAAAGCGATATTCATAATTAATTCCGATTGAAAATCGCGTACGAGGATTGTAGGCACCATATTTATTTCTCAGTCTTTGACTTAGCGGAAAATAGAAAATAGGAAAGGTGAGCGAGGCAACTGCGCCCGCTTGAAACCTAGTATATTCATTGTTATCCGCATTTACATTGGGAATACCCTGTAGCCGCACGTTGGCATTTATGTCGATAATTTCTAGCCTATGGAAGAGGTTTCTGTTTTTGGCATTAAAATTAAAAAACGGACCAGGTTTTTGAGCTTCTTCGAATAAACTTAGTCCTATCTCCGTTGAAGTCTGAAATTTCTTTAAAGGCGAAGTGAAAATAGTGCTTACAAACTCCCCATCTGTGGTGTCATATTCAATATTCACAAAGCGAAAAATATCGAGATATGACAATTGCTTCTGTGTTTCAAGTGCTTTTTCTCGACTATACAGGTCAGATTTATCTAGAAAAATTCTTCGATCGAGTATTTTTTCAGCGTAATTATTTACCGCTTGGTTATAGGTAATATTATTATAAGTAATTGTCCTTAATCTATGGTCGCTTTTTTTACTCGTCTCAGAATTAAAAATTAAGGAATCATAGCTGTAAATCCTGTGATTAGTGCGGTTAGCAGGGTTGGTTATGGTAAGTCGAACTAGAAGTTTTTGATTTGGTAGATTGACAGAATCAACTTCAAATAAGATGTACTGCTTTTTGAATTCGTAAAACCCATTATTGCTCGCGATTTTATAAACTCGTTCTCTTTCCTGAGTGATTAATTCTTGGGAAAACTGTTGACCTTTTAATGGACTTACTGTGGTTTTCGTTTTGTATAAAGAATCAAGGGTTGGATCAGCTATGAAGGTGTATACCGAATCTATGACGTATGGTTTTTTTGGCTGTATCTCATATGTTATTCGGGCATTCTTATATTCAAAGATTGTTGGGCTATTGACTATTGAGTTAAAATAACCTCGTGTAAACATATATTTATTAATGTTATCAACTGTTTTTCTAGCCTTTGAGCTATCAAAAACAGTTAATGTTTCACCCCATTGCATCCTTCTATTTCCGTTTTTTAATTCATCTTTGAATTCTGTAAGCTTCCGAGCTTTTTTCGACAGCAGCTGACTTTTTCTACTTTCTTTTTGTGTTGCAGCAATTTTAGTATCAAACTTTTCTAGGCGTTTTCTCTTATTTGACTGAATTTTGGTCGTGTCGTAATTTTTAAGTCCCCAATTGTATATATACACCAAATGAAAAATAGGTAGACTTAAAAATCGGCTATTACGTTCTTGTACTAATTGGTCTTTGATGGCATCAGTATTAATACCTTTGGGTGCGCGAATTTTTTGCTTAACCAATACTGACTCACCTGTATGGAGATATTTATACCCCATACAAGAGGTAAGTGTAAAAGTGATAAACAATATTAAAGATCGTAGAAACAAATATGGATAGGCTTAAACTCTCTGCTAAACAAGCAAAATTCATCAAATCACTGAAGATAAAAAAGTTTCGCCAGCAGGAAAGAGTATTTCTTGTTGAGGGAAAGAAAAATGTACAAGAATTACTACGTTCAAATTATGAAATTAGGTACTTAATATGTACAAACGTCTTTTATGAGAGTAGTCTTTCCTTAAAGAAAGCGGATCAGTCTAAAATACTATTTGCCTCTCCGGCGGACCTGACTTCTATAGGAACCTTAAAAACAAATAATGAATGCTTAGCCGTTGTAAACTTTGAGGAAAAAAAATCTATTCCGGATCACGTCGATCATATTTTTTTGTTTGATGGGATTAATGATCCAGGAAACCTAGGTACAATTATTCGTACTCTTGATTGGTTTGGATTTAATCATTTGGTTTGTGCGCCCGAGACGACCGATCATTTTGCTCCAAAAGTGGTTAACACTTCTAAGGGTTCTTTTTTTCGGGCGAATATAGAGGTGGCGGATTTGGTCGATTTTATAAAATCCTCTTCTCGAACGGTATACTTGGTGGAGATGAATGGGGCGCCATTAAGCTCCATTAACCAGGAATCAATGTCACCGTCTATTTTTATAATGGGGAGCGAATCTCATGGAATCTCTGAGTCAATTAGAGCATTGGGTAACCATTCAATAACAATTCCTAATTTCGGTTCTGCGGAATCGCTAAACGTAGGAATCGCTACTGGGATCTTATGTTATCAATTGAGAAACTGTTAGTCCTTTTTAAATGTTTTATATGCATTTATTAATCCGTTCGTAGACGTATCATGATCAGTGATATGCTCTTCACCAGACAGTTTTGGGAGGATTTCTTTGGCAAGTTGCTTCCCGAGTTCTACACCCCATTGATCAAAACTGAATACATTCCAAACGATACCTTGAACGAAAATTTTATGCTCATACATGGCAATTAATGAGCCTAATGTGCGAGGTGTGAGTATTTTGAAGAGGATTGAGTTTGTTGGCTTATTACCTTCAAAAACTTTGAATGGCGCTAGTTCTTCTAATTCTTCTTTTGAAATGTCAGTACTTTCCAACTCGGCGATTACCTTTTCTTTGGTTTTCCCATTCATTAATGCTTCCGTTTGGGCAAAGAAGTTTGCTAGTAATTTTTCATGGTGATCACCAATTGGATTTTGACTTTTGGCTGGTGCCAAAAAGTCACATGGAATAATTTTAGTTCCTTGGTGAATAAGTTGATAAAAAGCATGCTGTCCATTCGTTCCTGGTTCTCCCCATATTACAGGTCCTGTCTGATAGTCTATTGTTTCCCCATTTCTGGCGACTGACTTACCATTACTTTCCATATCACCTTGTTGGAAATAGGCAGCAAACCGATGCATATACTGATCGTATGGTAATATGGCTTGTGTTTCTGCCCCAAAAAAGTTGTTGTACCAAATACCTAGAATAGCTAATAGAATAGGAATGTTTTCTTTTACCGGAGCATCTTTGAAATGGTTGTCCATGGCGTGGGCGCCATCGAGTAACTCTTCAAAGTTTTCATAACCGATGGTGCAGGCGATGGACATTCCTATAGATGACCAAAGGGAATACCTACCACCAACCCAATCCCAGAATTCGAACATGTTGTCCGAATCGATTCCGAATGCTTCGACTGACTCTTTGTTTGTAGATATAGCGATGAAGTGCTTGGCAACATCCAATTCTTCACCATATTTTAAGAACCATGTTTTTGCCGATTGGGCATTTGTCATGGTTTCTTGAGTCGTAAATGTCTTAGAGGCAATAATGAATAAAGTAGTTTCTGGGTCTACTTGATTTAGCGTTGTATAGATGTGTGAGCCATCAACATTGGATACGTAGTAAGTCTTTATATTCTCTTTTGTATAAGGCTTAAGCGCTTCTGTGACCATGTATGGCCCTAGATCCGAGCCACCTATTCCTATATTGACAATGGTATTGATAGGCTTACCTGTATAACCCTTAAGTTCTCCATTATGAAGTTTTGAGGTAAACAGTTTCATTTTTTTTAAAACGTTGTTCACTTCGGGCATCACGTCTTTACCGTCGACTATGAATTTGGTATTCGACCTATTTCTTAGCGCTACATGAAGTACTGCGCGCTTTTCAGTCTTATTGATAGCAGTGCCATTGAACATTTTTTCAATAGCATCATTAAGATCTATTTCTTGTAAAAGCCGTTCAAAAAGGTTTAGCGTTTCTTCAGTGATTCTATTCTTCGAATAATCAAAGAGAATATCTTCAAATCTTAAAGAAAATTTATTGAAACGATCCTTGTCATCAGCGAATAGCTGAGCTAGATGCGTTTCTTTTATTGAGCTAAAATGATTAGTCAATTGCTCCCAAGATTTAGTGTCCTTAGGATTAGTAGAATGAAGCATGTTTGATAATTTTTACAATCTTACGAAGAGATAGTACATGTAGGCAACAAAGCCAAGAAGGTAAATAATACCTTCTGATCGGTCCAGTTTGTATTTGGCAAAAGTGAACATAAATACGAATAGCATCAAAGTACCAACCATGACCAGCAGGATGTCCATATTTAGCACCGGGTTGTATTGAAGAGGGGAATGTACCAATCCCGTAACTCCCAAGACAAGAAGTAAGTTGAATATATTTGAACCAACAATATTACCAACGGCAAGATCGGATTTTTTCTGAAATGCAGCGACAGCAGATGTTGCCAGTTCAGGCAGTGAAGTTCCAGCGGCTAGGATAGTTAATCCAATCAATTTTTCACTTACACCATAGAGTTGAGCTACTTTTACAGCACTATCGACAATCATTTTACCACCAACGACTAACCCGAATATACCACCTGCGATGAGTAAGGTAGTTTTCAAGCTTCCCATGACCTCAATATCTTCAACCAAGTCACTATCTTCAGGATTCCTTGTCAAATTCATAAAAATGTAGACTAGGAAGAGGACGAACATTACTAACAAAATAATACAGTCTATTACTCCTAGCGTGTTTGAGTCCGAATTGAAAAACATTACGTCATTAACCAGAACGAAGAATATAAATGTCGCTAGTAGCGAATAGGGTATTTCCTTCCAAAGTGCATTTTTCTGCACCGTAAGGGGATATATGACAGCAGCTACTCCGAGTATTAAAAAGATATTAAAAATATTGGATCCAATGATGTTTCCAAACACAACATCGTGTGTGCCTCCTTCGGCTGTTGTGACGGACCCTGAGATAATGTTTACAACCAATTCAGGAGCGGAGGTACCCATGGCGACTACTGTTAACCCTATCGCTATATCAGAAACGTTAAATCTTTTAGCGAGGGAGGATGCTCCATTTACAAGGAAATCGGCACCCTTAATTAAAAGTACAAAGCCGATGGTGATTAATACAAGATGAATAACTATATCCAAAGCGGTTCAGGTTAGGTTATTTATTTGCAAGAAACTAAAATTATAAAGATTTTTAGAGTTTATTCTAACAAATATGCTAATTTAATATTAAGTATAGATTTAAACAACAGGTAATAATTACTTATAAATCAAGGTCTTTCATGATGGTCTCTGTTTTAGCGTGTAAAGAATCAATAGTTGCATCGTACTTAGATAGGTCATCAATTTTTTGATTAACAGAAAAGTAAAATTTAATCTTAGGCTCTGTCCCTGAGGGCCTTATTGAGACTTTGGTCCCGTCTTCTGTTAAAAACTGCAAGACATTTGATGATGGAAATTTGATCTTGGATACATTTCCTAATGAGTCAGTTGATATCCCTTCTTTGTAATCAATTTTCACAGAAACGATAGACCCAGCCAAATTGGTAGGAGGATTATTTCTAAACTTAACCATCATTTGTGTAATCTCTTCTGCGCCGGACTTGCCTTTTTTTGTTATTGACTTTAAAGATTCTTGGTATAACCCTAATTCAAGATGAATTTCTCTTAGCAACTCATAAACAGTCTTTCCTTGATCTTTAGCCCATGCTGCCATTTCGGCGATCATTGCACAAGAAGCGATTGCATCTTTATCACGCACTGCATCACCGATCAAATACCCATAACTCTCTTCACCACCACCGATAAACTTCGCTTTTCCTTCTAAGTCGCGTATCACCTCGGCTATGTATTTGAAGCCTGTCAAAGTATTGTAATGAGTTACTTCATACTTTTCGGCTATTCGTTCTATTAAATCAGTGGTGACGATGGTTTTAACAATGTACTGATTCCCATCAAGTTTGCCATTATCCTTCCATTTTGCGAGTAGATAGTAAAGTAATAATGTTCCCGTCTGGTTTCCATTAAGAAGCTGGAATTCATTCTTATCGTTTTTCACTGCTATACCTACACGATCAGCATCTGGATCTGTGGCCATTACCAAATCCGCATTTACCTCTTCCGCTTTTTTCAGCGCAAGGCTCAAAGCCTCAGCTTCTTCTGGGTTAGGATATACTACGGTAGGGAAATCACCGTTTGGTTCTGCTTGTTCTTCAACAATAGATACGTTTGTAAATCCAAACTTTTCGAGAACAGGAGGGACAAGTGTAATACCAGTGCCATGAATCGAACTAAAGACGATGGACAGGTCGTGATGTTTTTTGATGATCTCTGGCGATAGAGACAAATCTTTGATCATGCTCAAGTATTTGTCATCGATTTCTTTTCCTATAGGTTGTATTAACGATTCATTTGTTTCAAATAATACTTCATCTATACTAGAAATATTATTAACCTCATCAATAACATTTTTGTCATGTGGGGAAACGATTTGAGCCCCATCATCCCAATACGCTTTATAACCATTGTATTCTTTAGGGTTATGTGAGGCAGTTAAAACAACACCACTTTTACAGCCTAATTCTCGAATGGCAAAAGACAACTCTGGTGTAGGCCTTAAAGCATCAAAAAGGTAGACTTTTATATTGTTAGCACTAAATACACCTGCAGTTACTTCGGCGAAGAACCGACTATTATTACGGCTATCATGCGCAATTGCAACACTGATTTGCTCACCAGAAAATTCCTTATTTAGGTAATTAGCTAAGCCTTGTGTTGCAGAGCCAATAGTGTATTTGTTAATTCGATTTGAACCAACACCCATGACCCCTCTTAGTCCACCTGTTCCAAATTCAAGATTTTTATAAAAAGACTCGGTCAACTCTGATGAATCAGTATCGATCAACATCTTTTCTATTGACTGTTTTGTGTCAGTATCAACTTTAGTGCTATTGAGCCATTTTTGAGCTTTTTCTTCGATGGTCATATGAGTAATTGAGGTGGTTAAAATGAGTTAAAGTTAAAAAATATCCTTTAAAATTGGATTGCAAAATTTCAGTTGTGGATGGTCCTAAAGTGAAATTATTAAGTTTCCTCTAGATTAGGAGAAAATAGACTATAAATATGTCAGAATCCAAGCTTTCTTCTAACCCTGTCTAAAGTTAAATGAGCAATTTTAGAGGCTCTTTCTTCCCCCTTTGCAAGGGCATCTTCAATAAGCTGAGGATTGGCCATTAGTTCGTCATAAGCCGACCTCTCTTTTCCAAAAATCTGTATTATTAGTTCAAATAATGCTTGTTTAGCGTGTCCATAGCCATAATTTCCACCTAAATATTTCTTTCGCATTTCTACTGTATCCAGCTCGTTAGCCAACAAACTATAAAGCGCAAAAACATTACATGTTTCTGGATTTTTGGGCTCTTCTAATGGAGTGCTATCAGTAATGATGGCCATCACATTTTTTCGGAGTTTCTTGTCTGGTTGAAAAATGTCAATAATGTTTCCGTACGATTTACTCATTTTTTGACCATCGGTTCCGGGAATAGTCATTAATTGTTCATTGATCCTCGATTCTGGCAGTACGAAAGTATCTCCAAATTGATGATTAAAACTTGACGCTATGTCCCGCGCCATTTCGATATGTTGTTTCTGGTCTTTTCCTACTGGAACCACTTCCGCATCATACAGTAAAATATCAGCGGCCATGAGTACCGGATAAGTGAATAGCCCTGCATTTACATCTGCCAGCCTGCTGGCCTTGTCTTTAAACGAATGCGCATTAGAAAGCATTGGGAAAGGAGTAAAGCAATTAAGATACCATGCCAACTGACATACTTCTGGCACCTTGGATTGGCGATAGAAAAGATTGGTTGTCGTATCGAAACCGCATGCAAGCCATGCCGCAGCAACTGATTGCGTGTTTTCTTTTCTTACGTCACCATCTTTTATTGTAGTTAAAGAATGTAAATCTGCAATAAAGAAAAATGACTCGTTATTTTTGTCTTTTGAAAGTTCTATGGCGGGTATAATTGCGCCCAATAAATTACCAAGATGAGGTTTTCCGGAACTTTGAATTCCAGTAAGTATACGTGCCATAATAAGGTTTTTGCAAACCTATAAAATTTGTGATTAGGGAATAAATATATATGTCGAGAACACTGTTATTAATAACATTACTGCTTCTTTTTAAGATTCAAGCATATGCTCAAGTCAGTTTTGACCAGACGGCTTATGACTTTGGGAGTATTTATGACGAAAATGGTTCCGTTAGTTACATGTTTAAATTTGTAAATAATGGAGTTGAGAATCTTAAAATTGGGACGGTGGAGGTGGCCTGTGATTGCATTGCCCCGAAGTGGACAGAAAAGGATATTGCTCCGAAAGAGGAAGGATTTGTTTTATTGGGTTTTTCCCCATTGAATAGGGCTGGAGATTTTTCAAAATCTGCAGAGGTGCAATTTGTTGGTGTTACTGAAGCCACTCTTTTGTCTATAAAAGGGCAAGTAGTTTCCGCTGAAAGGGAACGGAACTTACCAATGCAGTATCGCATCAATTATTTGAGTTTCAACACTAAGAATATTTCGTTAGGCACTATAAAACGTAAGGAAACGGTGACTAAGCTAATCCGATTGTATAATCACGATAGTTTAATGATTATTGATGACATGTGGAGCTATTCCCATCAATCCCAAATAAATATCCGAGCAGATTCCGTTATTCAGGGACTTTCCTTAGGCAATTTAACATTATCGTTAGATGCTACTGAAGAGACTCCTCTTGGTTATCAAGTTTTTAGCGTTAGTCTGCAATTGGACTCAGTTGTTGTGCCTCTTGAAGTGTCGGCAACTGTGATAGAGGAGTCGATTGGTTTTGATGAGGGTACTGTGCCGAGGCTGGGTTTTGATAAGACCATCCATGATTTTCAAACAACAACTGCTGGTAATACACTAGTGACCTCTTTTGAGCTAAGGAATGTAGGAGAGGGGCCTTTATTAATAAAGGACATTCAAACAAACTGTGGATGTACAGTTGCAAGGTTAGAAAAAACTGCAATTATGCCTGGACAATCGGCTAGTATGGAAGTTTCTTTTGATACAAAGAGTAGGAGTGGACGGCAATATAAGATGGTTACAATTTTCTCCAATGATCCACTGGCGCCTGCTCAAACGGTTACACTGAAGGCAATACTGAATGAATAAGAGTCATTCAGTATTGCCGAGTGATTTTTACTTTTCGGAGTTGTAAAGGTTGTTTTCTCTATTTACATCTGCCATTCTACCGCTTTCATCTATTTCAATTGATTGAATGTCTGAAATAGTTAAATCTATGTCAAAATCGTAACTAGTTTTGATCCACCACCAATCTGGAAGTTGAATTCTTTCATAGTCAAGATCATTTTCTTTTATCCCTCGCATTACGCTAAGGGGAATATAATACATGATTTTTTGACCATCTTTTAACGTTACTGTAATATCAAGGGGCATAGGGATGAGTCCTTCTCTTATAATTTCGATATTGGAACCATTCTTTTGCTCACTCACTTTGCCAATGGCATAATCTATGGTGTAGGTGGTGTATATCCAACGATCAAAAAACCAGTTTAAATCAAGACCAGAGTGAAGTTCCATTAAATGGATGAAGTCTTCTTTCCCAGGATGTTTTAATGACCACTTCTTGTGATATTGCCTCAAACCACTCATGAGTTTTTCTTCACCCATGATGTAGTTTAATTGTAATAATGCGACGGCTCCTTTGGTGTAAGACGCCCGTCCATAGGCTCTATCCGACATGAAATAATCTGCATGAACTGACGAAGGCTCTTCATTTCCGGAAATGGCCCACTTTACATAAGTATTTACCAAACCAGCAGCTGGAAGTTTCTCATTTTTCTCATAAATATAATCAAGACAATAATCCTCCACATAACTAACAAAACCCTCGTCCATCCAAGCATTATAGCTTTCATTAGTAGCAATCATTCCTTGATACCAGTTGTGCAGGGCTTCATGTACGGTAGTGCCAACTAGGGAGTTTAATGACCTTACCCCAGACTTTCTTTTTTTATTAATGATTAAAGTGGCCATGTTGTATTCCATTCCACCATCACCACCTTGTATGACTGAGAATTGCGGCCAAAGGTATTTTCCTACGTTTTCTTGTAGGTATGAAAACGCTTTTTCTGTATAATCAGGGAGTTCTTTTTCCCAAAGTTTGGTTTCTTCACCTGGGATAAAAAAGAACCGCAAGGTCGGACCGTCGGTTAGTTTTCTAACTACTTGCTTATATTCTTTATCTGCAGCCCAAGCAAAATCATGGATATTTTTAGCTCTAAACTTCCAGGTCAAGGTTTTCCCTTTTCGTTTTACATCAATACCCTCATCTTCATAGCCATAACCTACTTCATTGGCATTTTCGACTATTCCTGTTCCTGCTATTAGGTATTTTTTGGAGATTGTAATATCAACTTCGTAGTTGCCCCAAGGTGAGTAGAATTCTCTTGCGATATACGGATGGGCATGCCAGCCGGTCTTGTCATATTCGGCTAATTTAGGATACCATTGAGTCATAGAGTAGTCTACGCCATCGAAGCTATCTCTGCCTGTCCTTCTAATTTGCAAGGGAACCTGCGAATTAAATTCCATCGAAAACAAAGTTTTTTTGCCAGGTAAAATTGGAGTCGCAAGTTGTACTTCCATGATCGTATTTTCTATTTCAAAAGTCAATGGACGACCGTCTTGCTTTAGGGATGAGATTTTATGAAAGCCAATTTCATTGTCTTTCAGTTCATCTATTTTATCCATCAAAGGAAAACGACTATCAGCATAGGCTGTCTGTTGGCGCTTAGCGCTCATCATACTACCCGGCTGAAAGGCATTATAATAGAGGTGATAAAATACTTTTTTCAAGGTATCAGGAGAGTTATTGAAATACTCAATTTCTTGGGTTCCTGAAAATTGATGTTTCGACACATCAAAATCGATTTGCATGGAATAATTAGCTTCTTGTTGCCAATAATACTTGTCTTGTGCAAATACTTTAAATGTAAAAAGGCAACTCATTATTAGAGCTGCCTTGATATAATACTTCATCTTAAACAATTAATTTATAATAAATATTAAACGTCTACTTTGGCGTATTTCGCATTCTTTTCTATGAATTCTCTTCGAGGAGCAACTTCATCACCCATGAGAACAGAGAAAAGATGATCTGCTTGTGCTGCAGACTCGATGGTTACTAGCTTTAAGCTTCTGGTCTCGGGATCCATTGTTGTTGTCCAAAGTTGCTCAGGATTCATCTCACCCAATCCCTTATATCTTTGTATTCCAACAGAATCTTCTTTGCCTTCTGGTGCTATATCTGCGATAATGCGGTCTCTATCATTATCCGACCAAGCGTACTTTTCTGTTTTTCCTTTTTTTAATAAATAGAGTGGTGGAAGAGCAATGTATAAATAACCATTCTCTATTAATGCTCGCATGTACCTAAAGAAGAAAGTAAGTATCAGGGTTCTGATGTGACTTCCGTCAATATCCGCATCCGTCATGATGATGATTTTATGATATCGAAGCTTCTCCATATTGAGGGCTCTTTCATCACCGTCCATTCCAAACCTCACACCAAGTGCGGTGATCATGTTTTTTATTTCCTCATTATCATAAATTCTATGCTCTTGCGCTTTTTCCACGTTCAAGATTTTACCTCTTAAAGGCAGGATAGCTTGGAATTTACGGTTTCGACCTTGCTTTGCTGATCCACCAGCCGAGTCTCCCTCAACTAAGTAAATTTCACAAGCAGCAGGATCTTTGTCTGAGCAATCGGCTAGCTTTCCAGGAAGACCAGTACCAGAAAGTACGTTCTTTCTTTGAACCATTTCACGAGCCTTTCGAGCTGCGTGTCTTGCCTGCGCTGCTAAAACTACTTTAGCAACAATTATTTTTGCTTCTTTTGGATGTTCTTCTAAGTATTCATTAAGAATCTCACTAACACAAGTGTCAACCGCTCCCATGGCATCTGAGTTGCCTAGTTTGGTTTTTGTTTGCCCTTCGAACTGTGGCTCTTGAACTTTAATGGAGATGACTGCTGTCAAACCTTCACGAAAATCGTCTCCAGCAATGTCCACCTTCACTTTATCAAGTAGGCCGGACTTATCGGCGTAAGATTTTAATGTTCGTGTAAGTGCTCTTCTAAAACCTGCAACATGTGTTCCTCCTTCGATGGTATTAATGTTGTTCACATAAGAAACTACATTTTCGCTGTAAGAGTTGTTGTAATTCAAAGCAACCTGAACAGGTATACCACCCTTATCACCTTCCACATATATGGGTTCAGGAATAATTTTCTCTCTAGAGCTATCCAGATATTCTACGAATTCGGCTAGACCGCCTTCTGAAAGGAACTGGTCATGTACATCCTCATCATTTTCGTCTTGCTCACGATGATCTACAAGGTTGATTGTAATTCCAGTATTTAGAAAAGATAATTCCCTTAATCGACCTGCTACAGTTTCGTATTTAAATTCATCAACCGTAAATATATTTGCATCGGGCTTGAAATGAATAGTTGTACCATTCTCTTCCGTTGTACCTACTTCTTTTACGGGCTCTTTCGGAACACCAATGGCATATTCTTGTTCGTAGATTTTTCCATTTCTACGAACAGTTGCTTTGAGCATAGAGGACAATGCGTTTACACAGGAAACACCCACACCATGAAGACCACCTGATACTTTATATGTGTCCTTGTCGAACTTGCCACCAGCGTGAAGTACGGTCATGACAACCTCTAGCGCCGATTTTTTCTCTTTCTCATGCATGTCAACGGGTATTCCTCTTCCATTATCGCTAACGGTAACGGAGTTATCAACATTTATTGCAACATTTATGGTGTCACAATAACCAGCAAGCGCCTCATCAATTGAATTGTCAACGACTTCCCATACTAAATGGTGTAGTCCTTTGAATCCAACATCGCCAATATACATGGCAGGTCTTTTTCTTACCGCTTCCAGTCCTTCTAATACCTGAATATTACTTGCTGAATAATCGCCTTTACTTAAAGATTTATCTTGTTCCATTGACTAATATTTCGATCGGCAAAAGTACACAAAATAAGCTTGATATACGATTTGCTTTTACATAATTGGTTTTCTAGTTTTGGTCAACTAAAAGCTTAGTTATGGGAAGGGTGATTTTTATAGGTTTGTTGTTGATTGGTGCCGTGCGCTCGACCAGTGCACAAGAGCTTTTGGAACAGATTGTATCAGAAAAGGATAGCGTTGAATTAGCGGGAGAAAGATATTTTCGTGAGCTGCAAAAACAACGGAAAATATATGAGCGACGGTTGCTAACTGAGCCAAAGCAAACGCTTGATTCTGTTTACTTAGCACTTATTAAGACCAAAAGATCGGAAGCACTGGAACGTTTAACTTTCTATGAGCAGAACGACCGTATTGATACTTTATATGAAATTGATTTATCCTATTTTGGACTAAAAAAGATTCCGGAATTTGTCTATCGAGCCAACGCCTTAAAAGTTCTTATTTTGGATTTCAATAGCATTAAGAGGCTTCCCAAAAAACTTCAGGGATTGGATAGTCTTAAACGATTGTATTGGCGCGGTAATAATTTAGACGATGTTCTTTGGGTGCGTATGCCAAAGCTTAAAGAGCTTACAAAGCTGGATTTAAGTAAAAACAAGTTGCGAAAGGTGCCTTTTGCGATACGGAAATTGGATGGACTAAGGGAGTTGGTTTTGGAAGAAAATTTATTCAAAGCGATACCAATAAGAAGGGTCTCCAGAAATACTTCAATCAAAACGCTCTCTTTTAACCGTAACCATATTCCATTGCAGTTGCTTGAAGGTCGATATGATCAATTGGAATTCATTCAGATACTTAAAATCAATAATGTTAAACTGGAGAGAATACATCCCACTTTTTATAAAATGGCGGGATTGAAGGATCTGCAATTACAAGAGAATAGGCTCAAAAGAATTCCTGCTGGTATCGACCAACTAAAAAAATTAGAAAAGTTATCTTTTTATAAGAATCAATTGACTAAAATTCCAGAAGATGTATTTCAACTAGTAGGATTAACCGCAGTAGATTTTTATTATAACAAGATTGAGATCATCCCCGAAGAAATAGGACAGCTTGAAAAGCTTCAAGCGCTGTATTTATCACACAACCGAATTTATACCATTCCCGAGTCAATTAAGTATTTGACCAATTTGAAGGAGTTGTACTTACATCACAACAGGCTCACCGCCTTGCCAAGTGCTATTTCGGCATTGGATAGTCTGGAGGTTTGTCGCGTCAACGAAAATTACTTGATGGAATTTCCTGAGCAGTTCATAGGTCTTCAAAAGTTAAAAGATCTTGATCTTGCCGATAATCAGATCAAGCGCATTCCAGCGGACATATTGGATATGCCTTCCCTGTATTTATTTACCATTACCAATAATCCAATTAATTTTTCTGATTCACAAAATGAGAATATCGCCAATGTATTATATGAGTTGTCTCAGAGGGGAGTAATCGTAGCTCCGAGAATTGAGAAAGAAATCATGGGTGATTAGTAATTTCCAATACTGAGCATGACTAGCGTACATCCATAAACAGTCTCAATCCCATTATCTTCCGCGCGTTTTACAAATTTTTCGTTTTCAGTTCCTGGGTTAAAAATGATTCGTTTGGGTTTGAGAGATAACAAGTAATCAATATATGCCGGTTGGTGTGCTGGACCGATATAAAGTGTGAGCGTGTCAACCTCTTCCACGTATGGTTTACTTTGGATGTCTAAAATTTGCTGGCCGAAAACATCGCCTTTTTTAATTCCAATAGGGACTATTTCGTGATTATGTGATGTTAATCTTTCTGCGGCAATGTATGCGTAGCGAGAGGGATTCGTTGACGCTCCGATGATGGCTGTTTTTTTTGTCATTTCAAAAACTTGTACTTCTGCGTTTTGGTCCAGCAAAACCAACATTTACCCCTATAATGAGCGGAACGTAAAATTGATCTCGATTAATATTATCGAATAAACCAGAAGTATTTGGAGAAGGTTCATATTGTAATTCGAAATCGCGTCGACCCACTCCAATACCAATGTGTAAGTCTAGCGTTACTCCAGAATCATTTGCTCGTTGCATCCATCGGTTTCCAATGAGAAGGCTGTAGGCGAATCTATGCTGTTTTGCTTCATATTTAGTTAATGTGGAAGTCAACAAGATATCTGATACATCTTCCGATGTGACTTGATGATGTAAAAAACCAGCCTGCACATCGTGACCGAAATAAAACATGCCTAGTTTGCCGTCAGTATTATAAAATTTTTGTCGGAGATTAATGGAGACACCATTTGTGCCAATTTCTAAGGTATTTAAATTTGAAGATTTTTTGTAAAAAGGGTCTTTGTGAATATTAATGATCACTTCATAGCCCATTCTTTCCTGTCGATAATATTCTACGGCTAATGGCAATCGACCTGTTAAAGTCCAAAGAGGATTAGTTCCCATAATAATCCCTACATATTCATTGATTACGGGCTCAAAATATCTCAGTTTATTACTTTTAAATCTATAATCTGGTTTGTTTTTACTTTCCCTTATTTTTTGATTTTCGATGATTTCACCAGTTCTGAAAATAGGATTTAGCTCTTCATAAACTGGACGATAAGTGCCGGCAATAGAGCCATCTGTATTATATAAACTCCAATCACCAATTCTACGATCTTGCTCAATTGTGCCCTGCATTTTGACCACACCTCCATGATAAAAACCGGTGTAAAGCCCCTTTCCTTTTTGAAAATCGGCTTCCCCCTCTAAAATGCCAGTTTCACTGTAGTATTTCCACAAACCTTCCTTTTCACCATTTTCGATATTGCCGATTACTTGAATTTGACCTCCGGGATAATACTCTTTGAATGAACCTGTTCCTGTATTATAATTGGCTTCACCTTTAAGTTCGCCAGTTGGGTGAAAGAGCTTCCAAAAACCATCTTTAGCATTTTGTTTCATGGCTCCTTCGCCGCTTAGAGAACCATCAGCATGATAATATTTCCAAATCCCATTTTTATAACCCTCTAAGAATTTACCTTCTGCGGAGACTTTATAGTTTTTATGAAAGTATTGCCAGAAACCTGTACGTAATCCTTGATCGAATTCTCCGGAGGCTTCTTTTTCCCCGCTTTCATAATAATAAGTCCATAAACCAGCGCTTTGATCATCGACGATAGTGCCCGCTGATTTAAGACTCCCATTTGGATGAAATTCCTTGTAATCAGCACTCTTCAAATCGTAGAATGCCTGTGCTTTTATAGACTCATCTTCGTAGAAATAATTCCATATTCCTGTTTTTTTACCATCATCATATTTTCCCGAACTTTTGGTTTTACCATTTTCAAAATAGTAATTCCAAAGGCCTATTTTCTTCTCGTTTGATAGTTGACCTTCTGACTTAATTCGTCCACTTTCAAAATAATATTTCCATAACCCTTTTGGAAACCCATTAGCGTATTGTCCAAAGGCTTTTTTCCGACCATTTTGATAATAAAAAGTCCATAAACTATCTATTTCTCCGCTTGAATAAAATCCTTTTGATTCAAGTGAGCCACTTTGAAAATAGGACTGATATTTACCTTGAGGAAGAGAATCTTTTTTACGCAGTGTGATGACATCTTTTATGATTTTATCAAACCTGTCGTAAAAGTTTTTTTTAACAAAAGACTCTTGAGCTTCAGTTGATAAGCCTAAAAATAGGAGACACACGATGAGGTAGTACCTTCTCATTGTCCAAAGTTATTTCACTTTTTCGGTTCCCCATTTTTCTAACTCTATATCTGTCCATAGTTCTGGGTAAAACTGGATCTGTTGTTTTCTTGGAGGTAAATATTTCTGCCAGTTAGTGCCACCAGTCGCTTTGATTTCAACCGGATCTCGCTGTAAATATCTGACAGCAGACTTGTAATGCATCAAAGGCCACTGCACATTGGTGTTGAAATCTAACTCACGAAGAGCGTCTTCAATTTCTGTATTTCCTTTGTAATAATTTAAATAGAGCTGTCTCAAATTGGTGGTTTCGACATCTTTTGCTCGGTTAAGAAAATCATGACTATATTTTTTTTCAAATTGTTTTAAAGTCAATGTTTTCTTTCCAGTAGCTAACTCAGTAGCTCCTTTCTTCCAATAAAGATTTTCATAAATATCATCAAGGTTATGCTCATTGTGTTCACCTGATGATTTTGACTGAAGTAAACGAAAATCTGTCGAGCCTATTTCTATTAATCGGTATTGAGCCGACTGAAACCCAGAGGAGGGTAGTAGTGACATCCTGAAATTAAGGAATTGCTCTTTTTCCATTCCATCAATCATCACGTCAAATGAATCAATCAAATGTGCGAAATACCGATTCATTCTTTTAACTCTCATAAGAAAATCGGAAGCGCTCGGTGTAGTCTCTGCCAGTATTAATTGCTCTTGTTCATTTAATATTAGACGAAAATAGAGTTCTGTAATCTGATGATAGATAATGAAAATCTTCTCGTCTGGGAAACTGGTCCTTGTTTTTTGAAGGCTCAAGAGCGTGTCAAGGTGGATATAATCCCAATAGGTCAAATAATCCGAATGCAGTAAACCGTCAAGGTATGACGACATGTCCTGACCCATAGCGGCATACTTATTACTCAAGTCATCCAACTGAGTTAAAATCTCTTCACTAAACCTCTGATTACCCATAACAAACGATTGCTTTTGTTGTAAATTTGAACCATTAAACCCATAATTAAAAACGACTTATGTCTGCAGACACTTTAACCCAAAACGGACAAACAACGAAAAGGAGTTTCGTTGATGATTTTGAATCACCAGATTTCTATCAATTAGATGATCTTTTCACAGAAGAGCACAAGCTTATTCGGTCGTCAATTAGAGATTTTGTAAAAAAAGAAATCACCCCTTACATAGAAGAATGGGCAGAGAAAAACCATTTTCCTTATGAAATAGTAAGAAAATTCGGAGAGGTAGGCGCCTTTGGGCCAACAGTTCCTGAAGCGTACGGAGGTGGTGGTTTAGATTATATATCCTACGGTCTTATCATGCAAGAAATTGAAAGAGGAGATTCAGGTATGAGATCTACTGCATCGGTTCAAGGATCGCTAGTGATGCACCCAATATATGCTTATGGATCTGAAGAACAAAGGAAAAAATACCTTCCAAAACTGGCATCAGGTGAAATGCTCGGTTGTTTTGGATTAACGGAACCGAACCATGGCTCCAATCCATCAGGCATGGAAACTAAGTTTACTGATGAAGGAGATCATTATTTATTGAATGGAGCCAAAATGTGGATTTCCAATTCGCCAAAAGCTGATATAGCTGTAGTATGGGCTAAAAACGAAGCAGGAAGAATCAAAGGATTGATTGTAGAGCGTGGAATGGAAGGGTTCTCTACGCCAGAAACTCATGGAAAATGGTCACTTAGAGCATCTTGCACTGGTGAGCTTGTTTTTAGTGATGTCAAGGTTCCTAAGGAAAACTTATTACCAAATAAGGATGGATTAGGTGCTCCGATGGGGTGCTTGGACAAAGCACGCTTTGGCATAGCTTGGGGAGCGATTGGAGCAGCCATGGATTGCTATGAGTCATCAAGAAGATACGCCGCAGAGCGTATTCAATTTGATAAGCCGATTGCTGGTTTTCAGTTGGTGCAGAAAAAATTATCGGAAATGCTCACGGAAATAACCAAGGCTCAATTGCTTAATTGGAAGCTTGCGATCATGATGGATGCAGGTACAGCAACGACACCACAAATATCCATGGCAAAAAGAAATAGTGTTGAAGTAGCAATGAACATTGCCCGTGAGGCAAGGCAGATTCATGGTGGCATGGGAATCACGGGAGAATATCCAATGATGAGACACATGATGAACCTTGAATCAGTGGTTACTTACGAGGGTACACATGATATTCATTTACTCATTTTGGGTGCTGAGATCACAGGCCTTCAGGCGTTCAAATAAATTTATTCATTCAAAAAAGGGTCTCAATGGAGACCCTTTTTTGTTTATAGTGATTTTTTAGCGTTCATCTAGCTAATTGACCTTTTGTACTCAATAAGCCTAACTCAAAACCCTATTAAATTAAATTACAGTAACACATATTCTAAATTCAACTATAAAATTTAACCTATGAGAAAATGGATTTTAGGTCTAATGCTGGTTGTGGCGATACAAATCTCGGCACAGGAGTCTTTTCCTGTCAATGGAGTGGTAGATAAGAGGCCAGGACTTTATGCATTTACCAACGCCGTATTATTTACGGATTATCAAACGCAAATCGATAATGCAATACTTGTTATTAAAGATGGAAAAGTAATTGCTTCAGGTGCAGGGATTGCTATTCCTAAAGGAGCAATAGTGACTGATCTAAAAGGTAAATACATTTATCCAGCATTTATTGATCCTTACACTAACATAGGAATGCCAGAAGTAAAAAAAACGGCTGGGTTTGGTGGCAAACCACAGTATGGGAGTGGCAGAGAAGAAGCTTTTGGTTGGAATGATGCTATTAAGGCAGATTTTAATTCCTCAGCCAAATATACCCTAGATGAAAAGGCAGCTTCAGAAATGAGAAAGCTCGGTTTTGGGGCGGTAGTTACTTTTCGTCCAGATGGTATCGTCAGGGGAACTGGGGCAATGGTCAACCTTTCAGATGGGCCCGTTCAAGAGTCCATTATTAAGGATAAAGCTTCCGCTCAATTTTCTTTCAACAGAGGAAGTTCCAAACAAGAGTATCCTAGTTCAATCATGGGAATGGTTGCTTTGTTGAGACAAACATATCTTGATGCGTCATGGTACACTTCATCTGCCAATGATAATCAGGTAAATCTTAGCCTAACAGCATTCAATGAACTAAAAAGCTTACCTACAGTATTTGAAGCAAATGGAGGCAAGCTTAGAGTGCTATTGGCTGATAAAGTTGGCGATGAGTTTGGAGTACAATACATTATCAAAGGGACAGGAGATGAGTATCAAAGAGCAGAGGAGATAAAATCTACCAATGCAAGCCTAATCATTCCACTTGTATATCCAGAAGCTTATGATGTCGATGATCCATTGGCGGCATTAGATGTGAGTTTGGCGGATATGAAGCATTGGGAAATGGCGGCTTCAAATGCAAAAATACTAACAGATAAGGGGATTGAAATAGCTTTTACCACTGATGGTCTAAAAACAAAAGGTGATATCTGGAAAAATCTACGTAAAGCTGTTGAAAGAGGACTTACTGAAGAACAAGCGCTAAAAGCATTTACTTATACGCCAGCCAAGCTTTTTAAAGTTCAAAATGATGTGGGTAGTCTGAAAAACGGCAGCCAAGCAAACTTTTTCATAAGTTCAGAAAACATTTTTAACGAAGAAGCAAAAATCCATCAAACATGGGTTGGTGGTAGGAGATATGACTTTTCCCCACTTGAAACGGAGGATTTTTCAGGCAAGTATTCATTTTCAGTCGATGGTGCTTCGATGAACTTATCACTAGATGGAGAAGGCAATTCACCAAAAGCCAAAATCATTATCAATGATTCCACATCTGTTGATGTAACCTTCAAAGTCAGTGATAATAGAGCAGTAGTAAACTATACACCAAAAGATGCTGATGCAACAGTTCGATTGAGCGGTTGGCTCAAGGAAGACGGATTTGCTGGAATTGGTCAATTGTCAGATGGAACAGAGGTAAGCTGGACAGCCAAAAGAACAGGCGATCTTGAAGCTGATGAAGAAAAAGTAGAGAAGGAAGAGGAGAAAAAAGAAGAAGAGGAATTTGGTTCTATGATTTTTCCTTTTGTTGCTAACGGATGGACTAACCAGCCAACTCAGGAAACAATTTTGTTTAAAAACGCCACTGTTTGGACATTGGAGGGTGAGGAAAAACTAGAAGGTGCTGATGTCCTAGTCAAGGACGGTAAAATCGCAAAAGTAGGAAAAGGGCTAGTGATTGCCGGAGCGAAAGAAATAGATGCTACAGGAAAGCATATCACTCCTGGTATTGTAGATGAGCATTCACATGCCGCGCTAAGCTCGGTAAATGAAGGAAGCTCAGCGATTACTGCAGAAGTTCGGATGTATGATGCTATTGATTCGGAAGACATAGATATATATCGACAATTGGCCGGTGGCGTTACTGCAGCACAACTGCTACATGGTTCAGCCAATCCTGTTGGTGGTCAGTCAGCATTGGTTAAGTTCCGTTGGGGAGCAAGTCCGGAAGCGATGAAACTTAAAGGAGCCGATGGATTTATAAAATTTGCGCTAGGGGAAAATGTGAAGCAGTCAAATTGGGGTGATGACAATACGATTAGATTCCCTCAGACTCGAATGGGAACTGAAATGGTCTATGTTGATGGATTTACCCGTGCAAAAGAATATGGGGAAGCCAAGGCAAAATATGATGGTTTATCTGCGAAAGTCAAAGCAACAACTGCTTCACCAAGAAGGGACTTGAAGCTGGAAACTTTGCTCGAAATCATCAATGAGGAGAGGTTTATTACTTGTCATTCTTATGTCCAATCGGAGATCAACATGTTGATGAAAGTTGCGGAAGATTTTGATTTCAGAATCAATACTTTCACGCATATTTTGGAAGGATATAAAATAGCAGATAAAATGGCCAAGCATGGAGCCGGAGGGTCAACTTTCGCCGATTGGTGGGCTTATAAATGGGAAGTTCGTTATGCGATTCCATACAATGCCTCATTGATGAGTATGGCTGGTGTGACATCCGCGATAAACTCTGATGATGCAGAAATGGCAAGAAGGCTCAACCAAGAAGCGGCAAAATCGGTGAAGTATGGTGGTATGTCAGAAATCGAAGCATTGAAGCTTGTCACCTTGAATCCCGCAAAACTTTTGCATCTCGACGATCAAATGGGCAGCATTAAAGTGGGGAAAGATGCAGATATTGTCCTGTGGGATGACCATCCATTATCCGTTTATGCCAAAGTTGACATGACTTTGGTTGACGGAATTGTATACTACAGCAAGGAACAAGACGTGGAAAATCAAAAAGCAATCGCAGTAGAGCGAACAAGACTCATCAATAAGATGAAAGGCGCAAAAGCTGATGGAGCGAAGACCCAGAAACCAATGAAGAAAGAAAAGCACATGTTTCATTGTGAAGACATAGTGGCTGATGGTATCATTCTAAATATTAATCACAATGATTAAGTCAATATCAATATTCATTTTAGCATGGAGTATTAGTCTAGGATTAAAAGCTCAGGTACCTGCACCAGGCCCAGAACAAACAGCGCCCATTGCCATTATTAAAGGCACAGCTCATATTGGCAATGGGGAAGTGGTTGAAAATTCCGTTGTTCTATTTACAAATGGAAAAATAGAATCAGTTGGGGTATACAACCCTACTTTTGATTATTCTCTTTACAAAATAATCGATGCTACTGGTAAGGATATTTATCCAGGACTAATACTGCCATTAACCAAGCTTGGCTTAGAAGAAGTGGCGGCAGTGAGAGCAACGAGAGATGATTCTGAAGTTGGCAGTATCAAGCCACATATAAGATCGGCGATTGCTTTTAATACTGATAGTGAGATCATTCCAACGATGAAGTTTAATGGCATTCAAATAGCCCAAATAGCACCTGTTGGAGGTCGAATCGAAGGAACTTCGAGTATCATGCAACTAGATGCATGGAATTGGGAGGATGCTTTGTATAAAGAAGATGATGGCGTTCATATGAATTGGCCCAATATTACCACTGGTGCAAAATGGTGGTTGGGAGAGAAAGGTAGGAAACCGAATGATAAATATGCAGAACAAGTAGCGGCTATCAAGGAATTGATGGATGATACCAAATCATACATGGACATTCAGCCGACTACAACCAATCTCGTGTTGAAAGCTATGGCTGAGGTAATCAATGGTAATAGAACGTTATTTATATATGTAAATAGACCACAAGAGATCATTGAGGCGATCCAAATGTCCAAAGAATTCGCTATTCCAAATGTTGTGCTTGCTGGATGTGAAGACGTTTGGCCGGTGGTTGACTTGGTAAAAGAGAGTGGTTACCCTGTATTGTTAGAAAATGTTCATCGCAGACCGAATATGGATGATCAGGATATCAATCACCCGTTTAAATTGGCGGGTATGCTTGCTGATAAAGGGGTGTTGGTAGGCTTGACCTACGTTTCGGGAATGCTTGCCAGTGCTCGAAATCTACCATTTTTTGCTGGTACGGTTGCCGCATATGGTACTGACAAGGAAGACGCATTATCAATGATTACTCTCAATACAGCCAAAATTTTAAGAATTGATGAATTAACGGGATCTTTAGAATCAGGCAAAGATGCGAATATTGTGATCTCTACCGGAGATATACTGGATATGCGTACAAACAATGTTGAGTATAGCTTTATTCAAGGCAGAGAAGTTGATTTAGAAGCTTTGCAACAGCGGTTATATCAGAAGTATAAAGAGAAGTACGAAGCACAGAAGTAGAGATTGAAATTTCATATTTAAGCCAACTCAATATTTTGAGTTGGCTTTTTTTTTGAAATAAATTCATATCCTTTACAGCGTTTACCCACTTATTTGCATTTATACTATTGAAGCACATTGATAATTGAGCCAACTAACCGAAATACAACTCATTACCCGCTGTAAAAAGGATGACCGGAGGGCTCAGAAGCTTCTTTATGAAGAATATATAGATGAAATGATAGGTGTGAGCATAAGATATTTGAGAGATGAACAAATAGCATTCGAAGTGTTAAATCAATCGTTTCTAAAGGTTTTTACCAATATTCTCACTTTTGAATATCAAGAAGAAGGAAGTTTGAGAGGCTGGATAAAACGAATTGTCATTAATGAAGCGCTTATGTATTTAAGAAAAAAAGATCATCATCTTCAAATGCTTTCTATTGACGATGATTCGATCCAGCCGACTTCCAATGAAATTGATAATATCGATGGGGAGTACCTGCATGAATGTATTAGAAAATTACCAACTGGAGCAGGTCTTGTATTTAATCTCCACACTATCGAAGGTTTTAGTCACAAAGAGATAGCTACTCAATTAAATATTGAAGAGAGTTCATCGCGTTCTCAACTGACATACGCGAAAAAACTTTTAAGATCCATCATTCAAAAAGGTCATTTATTATGATTGAAAATTGGAAAAATAAGATCGAGCAAGCCGACAAGAACGTTCAGGTCAAATCCTGGAAAAAAGAAGAACTGTGGTCTGCTATTGAATCAAAGCAAAAGAAAAAACAACACCATGTTGTCTGGTTGAAATATGCCGCAGGTATCATTTTACTACTTTCTGGTATAATCCTTTTTACGAATCGTCCAGCTGAAAACATTGTTTTTTCGTCGGTAGAATTCTACGAAATGGAACGAATAGAAGAGTACTCGGACATTGAGCAAGGGAAAGCTTTTATTGCTACTTCATGCCAAAAAGAATTACCGATATGCTCTTCAGAAGAATTTCTTACCATCTATTCCGACTTAGACTTAATTGAATATGAGAAAGAAGCACTTTTGAGACAGATCGATAAATATGGTCAAGACGAAGTGATGATGGATGCGCTTATCCAAATTGTCAATGAAGAAACTTCTCTGACCGGTCAACTCATTCAAATGATTCTATCATGAAAAAATGGTACTATAAAAGCGAAAAGGAATTTTTTAAATGGGCCATACTCTTCATAGTTTGGTTTTCACCCATGGTCGAGCTAAAAGCTCAATCTGTCTATCAGGTAGCCACACAGACGTTCAAGGAGTCAAAAAATTGGAATCAAGGCGATACACTCAAGGTAATTGGAGAAAAGTCCTCAATTAAAATTCAAAGCTGGAATAAAAACGTGATCGAGGTGGAAATTAAGTTTGTTTCAAAACATCCCGAAAAAGCTATTGCGCTATCTGAGCTTAGTTATTTACACTATAATTTCGAGTCATTCGAAAAGCTATTTGTGCTAAATAACTATTTTCAGAGTAATGATAAGTATCAGAAAGTAAGAGGGGTATTGATTGTTGAATACATCATTAAAGTTCCGATTTACTGTCCAATTAAACTAGAGAATCAATATGGCAGTATCCAAATAAAAAATCTAGACTCGGATATAAGTATTATTTCAAAATTTACAGATGTCAACTTATTTGACACAAAAGGCTATCTGAAATTGCTCACAACATTTGGTAAGGTAAACCTAGAAAAACACGATGGAGATATTCAATTTGAGACCAATAGAACGGATGTCGTGGGGGCACAATTGAATTCCAATATATCTGGAACGGCATTTTATGGACAAATCTTATTCGACCAGGATTTCCGTCGAAATATTGTCATATCGGCCAAGAGAACGGCTGTCAATATTGTGCTGGCGGATGCTATTGAAGCATATAATTTTGAGTTGCAAAGTTTATTTGGTGAGGTACTTATACCTGATAAATTGGGAGAGAGCCATAAGTCTAAGTTTGAGAAGTCAGGTGATTATGCAGATACCAAAATTAGCATCAATACCACCCACAGTAATATTAATATCCAATCTAAAGTAAAAGAGTATGTTAAAAATTAGTACTTTCTTGATCATATTGATAAGCGTTTTTGCTACAAAAAAAGTGAGAGCACAAAAAATTGAATTAGACACTGACTCAAAAAAATTAGACCACACAAAGTATCAGTATTTTGATATTAATGATTATAAAAAGAAAACAGTGTTAAAATTAAGTTCGAAAACTAATCCCTATTTTTTAGACGGCATAACACTTGCATTAGAGCAAAAAGTCAATCGTTTTATTTCAGTTCAGGGACAAATTAGTAGTGGCGATATTAATTCATTAGGTCTAAGCTCAAGGTTTTATTATAAAAAACTGAGCAAGGATGCTATCAATAATGTAACCGGACCCTATGTGGGAGTCTCCTGGAATTATTATTCTCAACCAACCTATTTGGGAGATTTAGATTTTAACTTTTATTCGATGGATTTCGGGTTTCAGACGAGAAAAGGCAGATATGGTTTATTTGATCTGAAAACCAGTTTAGAATATGAACCTGCATTGAATCAATTTGGTATCCGACTCTCACCAGCTATTTCACTATCAGGGTTTATTCGATCGAGAAATCAACCACTACCAAGCAGAAAACAAGCGATATTGAATAATCAAAATTTAGTTTTGGCATTGTATAATCCTAACCTTCGGTTTTCTGACAGAGCTGAAGAACTATATTTTTCATTAGATATTAATTTTTCTTTAGAAAAAAAGATAGCACAACATTTTTCTCTATTGAGCACTTTCACATATTCTACTTACAAGTCTATGTTAGTGGATTTAGACTATTCGTCCGTGATGAATTCTGGGAAATTAAGTATAGCTGTTAGAGCATATCCTTTTATAGTCAAGAGACTTTTAAAGGGTTACAATTATGAAATGACAGGTTTTTATTTATCTCCCAATTTATCGACTAGTTTATTTAAGCAAAGACAAAGCAGAATTATAGGCGATGAAATTGAAAAGCGAAGGCCTGTAGAATCGATCATCGGTGGAATTCAATTGGGTTTTCAAGACCGAATAAACAACCGGCTTTTTTACGATTTTTATGCTGGTATGAATTATTCTCATGCAGGGTTTGTAGATGCTGCATACAGTGACAAGTTCTTTCATTCATATGGTCTCAAATTTGGCTACATACTCAATAAGTAATATTTACTGTTGAAGAGCTAGTCAAATACGCCAGATCGAAGTGTATATGTGATCAAATATTTTAAACATCATCTATTTTTAGCCAAACCATAAATAAATGATCCTAACCACGCTCGATTGGGCATTCGTCGTTTCCTTTTTTATTCTCTCACTAGGTATTGGTATTTGGGTGGCTCGAAAGGGCAATAACAATGTCAGTGAGTATTTCGCCGCAGGGCAAAACATGCATGGTGGTTGCTAGGTGTTTCTATGGTAGCAACAACCTTTTCTACTGATACGCCAAATTTGGTTTCTGATATCGTGCGACAACAAGGCCTTTCAGGAAATTGGGCTTGGTGGTCTTTTTTATTTACCGGCATGCTCACGGTATTCGTATATGCCAAGCTATGGAAAAGATCAGGCGTGATTACGGATGTAGAATTCTATGAATTACGCTATTCGGGTAAGATGACATCTTTTCTTCGAGGATTCGAGCCCTTTATTTAGGGTTGGTTTTCAATGTATTGATCAGGGCATTCATGATACTTGCTGCAATGAAAATAGGAGGAGTCTTATTAGGCATTTCTCCAATGCAAACTGTGCTTATTGCAGGTGTGGTGACTGTTATCTATAGTTCTTTAGGAGGGCTAAAAGGAGTGTTAATTACAGACTTTGTTTAGTTTTTCTCTTGATAGGTGGCGCTATCATTGCAGCTGGGTGGCTCGGATTAGTGGTTACTTCTCTCATTTCCGCTTATATGAGCACGATTTCTACCCACTTGAATTGGGGGTCATCGTACATTGTCAATGATTTTTATCAAGGTTATGTCAAACCTCAGGCAAGCCAAAAAGAGTTGCTTAATGTGGGGCGACTGACCACTGTTATTTTGATGATACTGTTTATTTTGCTTGCATTGGCTTTGGAAAATGCATTAGGTGCATTTTAGATTCTCCTGCAAATTGGCGCAGGGACTGGCTTACTATTCATTCTAAGATGGTTTTGGTGGCGCGTCAATGCCTATTCTGAAATTAGTGCGATGGTGCTTAGTTTTTTAGTAGCCATATATTTTCAGTTTGTTCATACAACTGCTGGTTTTGAACCACTTGCGTCATGGATGCAATTGGTCATTGGCGTTGGAATTACCTCTTTAGGTTGGATTGTCGTGACATATTTATCTCCTGCCACAAGTCAACAATTGTTAATCGCATTTATTCAAAAAGTAAACCCGGGAGGACCAGGATGGAAGCGGATTATTCAGAAAAACCCAGATGTGTTGTCTAATAGAGATCAATATTGGTCATTACCTGTTGGGATTCTGGCGATGCTGCTTGGTGCTGTCTTAGTTTATTTAGTGGTGAGAGGCACAGCTTTGCTTATTTATGGTCAGTTATTAACAGGTGTTCTTTTCATGATAATTGCCTGTATAGGAGGATTTTGGTTAATGAAGCTTTGGGATAGATTAATAAGGTAAACAGGCGTTGAATTTTCTTCCAAACGCCTGCGTATACATAAGTTTAATCAGAAATCAGACTTGATCATTGGTACTTCTACCAAAAGTAGCTTGGCGTTGGTACTTGCCTCAATATTGAATTTATTAATATCAAATACCCCAAGTCCATCTCTTTTTGATAATTGGATATCACCAACTTTAACTTGACCGTCCAAAACAAATAAATAAACACCATTCCCTGACAAGTGCATATCATACTCAACAGACTTGTTTGCTTCAATATCTGTGAGAGAAAACCAAGCATCTTGGTTAATCCATACTGCTGAGTTATTATCTGGCGCTACAACAGTCTGTATTTTATTTATCCTATCAGCTACTCGATATGTTTTTTGTTCGTATCGAGGTTGGATATTCTTTTCCTTGGGCAACACCCAAAGTTGAAGAAAATTCACCTTTTTCGTTTTTGAGTGATTGTATTCAGAATGCGTGAGCCCTAAGCCGGCACTCATAATTTGAACATCTCCAGTTCGGATTACTTCTGTATTGCCGGTGCTATCTTTATGCTCCAAATCACCTTGAAGGGGAATAGAGACTATTTCCATATTATCATGCGGATGGGTCCCAAATCCCATTCCTGCATCTACAATATCATCATTGAGCACTCTCAATGCACCAAAATTCAACCTTTCTGCATTGTAGTATCTACCAAAACTGAAGGTATGTCGACTGTTTAGCCAGCCGAACAATGCTGTTCCTCGGGAATTCGCTTTGTGAATGATCGTTTTCATTACTTTTCTTTTAAAATGTGTCAATATCTGTGGTTAATGAAGTTCGCCGTGAAAGGCTATTTCGCTTAATGGCTTTCTACTTCTTGGTGCCAGCTCTCGACTTTTGAGGGGCTCTTCAAGATCATCTGCTTCTCCGTAATATCCCATTGCTATGGTGGAGATAACTGCTACTTGATCATTTAAGCTGAAAAGCTCATTGGCCTTGTCTGCAGAAAAGCCACCCATTTGATGTAAGGCAATGCCTAAAGCACTCGCTTGAATACTCATATTACCTACAGCCAAGCCCAAGTCATGTATCGCAGAACCATTCGGTTTTCCAGACCGACTCAAGAATTTGCTCACCATTGTTAATACAAGGACAGGCGCATTTTTAGCCCAGCTTTTATTTCCCTCCACCAATGTATCTACAATAAGTTGGTGGGCTTCCTCTCCCTTAAAAGCGTAGATGAATTTCCAAGGTTGTTCATTCATACTTGAAGCTGCCCAACGTGCCGCCTCAAAAAGGCTACCGATATCTTCAGGTGTAATTTTTTGCCCACTAAATGATCTTGGACTCCATCGATTTAAGATTGGCTCAATTATTTTAAAATTAGTTGTTGCTGATTTATCCATTTGTATTTCTCTTAGTACAATCGAATATACGTATATACATTATATGTAGTTACATATAAAAAGATAATCGCATATTTTCTATCTTAAATACTGCTTAAATTTTTCGAAAATTATGATTTACAGAAAATATATAATGGGATTGGTTAGGCTTCCTTACTCGGGGGGCTTTCTTGGTCGCCGAGTTTAGCCAATATTTGATCAATTTTTTCATTGAGATGATCCACTTTAGCTTCGAGATCTTCATTGTTGTCCATCACCATTTCATCAACGAAAATGGCATTCATGATCGACATCCCGAATATACCTCCAGTCAGTACGGTTAAGAAGAAGAAGAGTCGAGTAAATACCGGTTTCATGGATCCTTCCTCTGAGTTTTCAATTATTGCGGTGGGGAATTCATTCCATCCTTCCATCGTGAAGAGTTGAAAGATACTATTCAGACTAATGGCAGGATCTCCAAAAAACTGAGGTGCTTCATTTCTAAATAGATGACTGCTCAATACGGCTAATAACACACTATAAATGATAAGTGCAACAAATACGAATATAGAAGCTTTAAAAGCCCTGGCTATACCAGCGAACATCTTATTGATATTTGGAATGAACCTCATGAATCTAAGAATCCGAAGGACTCTCAAAACTCTAAATACAAGTAAGTAGGAGATATCAGGTATGTGAATAATAAGTTCAAATAGGGAAGGAACGGATATCAGCACCAATACAAAATCAAACTGATTCCAAGAGTTAGAAATATAATGTTTCCAACCTCGCATTCCGATTTTAACCAGTAGCTCAAGCACAAAAAAGATGGTGAAGGCATAGTCTACGATTACGAACCCACGGTTGAATTCGAACTGCGTATAACCCATTAAAAATAGCAATATGGAGTTTGCCACAATTGCTATGATGATGAGCCATTCGTTAGTGAATAATTTTATTATTCTTGATATCATTGAAGTCTTCTCAAAGTTTTAATCGGATCATGAATTTCACATCGGTACGCCGACTACCGTCTATTTCGTTTTGGCCTGAGCCAACGCTATTTCTATCCGCAAAGTTAAACCTAGAAATTCTTAACCACGTGGTGAGGTTCCTAAAAACCTGATATTGAAATAGGAAATAATTTCTTAACCCACGTCCGTTATATGCAGGAAATGAAAACGCGTATAATACATCTTTTTCATAAACGTATTGGCGGTTAACAAAGTCGTCCGTATCAAAAATTGCAGCACGGGTACTTATTTTAAATTTTTTAAAACGTAAGTTCAAATCTTGAATCAAAGCATAACCAGAAGTTAAATTCTCATCTAGCCGATAGGAGGAAGATTGGATTCTGGTTTTCATACTTAGTATTTCATTCAGTTTGTAATCTACATTTAAAATGTAGTTGTTTTTGACTCCTTCTTTTAAAGTATTAAGGTTTGATTCGTCATCGGAAAAGTTAACAGCTCTACTTTCAGCCCTCATTTGTGCATACATGCTTATGCTTCTTGATATTTTGTAGGTAAATCGCCCAAGGTATTCATATCCACTTGATGGCGCTTCAGCTCCGAAACGTAACCATGGAAATGAAAACCTATCATAATAAAGAGCGAATTCATATTTCCGAGAGGGCCGTATTTTCAGCCCCCAGTAGACCCCCTTTTCATTGATTACTCGTGAGTTTTCTCCAAAGGCATTACCATAGAATGAATGAAAATCTTTGGCATAGTTTCTTAATACCATACTCATGTCTATTTTGGGTGTAAGACTCGCCATCCATCCGCCAACAGCGCCAATTCCACCTGAAGACGATTGCGCTATTTCTCCAAAAATTATAAAATTTTGCCAGCCGTAGTTAAAAAAACCACTGTAAAGACTATTTTGATCTCCTTTAAATTCAAACTGGTTGTAGTTATTTGGCTTTCTTTGAATAGGGTTATTAAAAAAAGTGTGCAGACTGGCGACACCAATTTTGAAACGACTGTTAAATTCATATTCGACAATTGCGCCAATATTTTGTTCATTGATTTGATTTCTTGAATTCAATTCAGCATCGGTTCGATGAAAACCAGTCGCTTGAACGGAATTCACAAATTCCTCAAAATCAGAATAGGTGGTATCATTGATCAAGTTAGCATCTTGGTTTAGCCTTGAATAGAAAGTTGAAAAGGAGAGGTTATCTCTTTTGAGCGTAGTACCGGCCCCACGAAAAAAGCCAGATTCAAGAACCGAAGCATAAGGTCTAATACCTGTTGAATTCCGTTTGGTGGAGTTCACGGTTTCAGATCCCTTTCCAGCCCCAAAACCAGCCCCAAAGACCAATCCTTGTCCATATTGCAATTGAAAATCACCAATAGCGATTGTTTGAAAAATACCTTTATTTTCAAGAAAAATATGCCCAGAATAATAATCCAAACCATATTGTTTATTCTTAGGATTCCACAGATACGCTTCACCAGCATCCTTTTCAAAGGTAAACCCAAGACTAAAGTCTCTGGATCGACTGACTCGGTATCTACCATAGATTGTGGATGGGCCTCCATTGAAATTCCCATCATTTCTATATCCGGCCTGTTTTTCAACAACTCTGCTATACCGTAGTAAAAAATAATTATTAGTTTCTTCTCGAATACGTTGTGCTAAAGAGCGGCTATCTAGCCGTTCATTAACCATCACAAATGGAAGGAGATCAAAAATGGTGTTTAGATTAAACCCATCGATTGTTTGAAGTTCATTTATGGAAAGCAGCTTTCCATTTTCTTCTATGTGTTGAAAAAAATTATTTATTTGAAATGGAGTAAGCAAGTAAAGTGCCGATATCTCTTCTCTTGTCGCGTTGTTCAGATTAATAGGGTTTGTCTGATAGAGTAGGAGTGACTCGTAAATATCTTCGTAATTGATGTCAGCGTCCTGTACTTGAAACAATCTTTCGGCAAATTGCTCTAAATCGATTTGTCGATCCTGTGAATAGATGAAAGTGTAACAATAAATAAAAAGCATTGTGAAAATAAATCTCATTTTGCTTTGAACTGATAGGTGATTGATATTTCATGAATGGAACTTAAATCAGTATTATCGACAAATGCATAATCAAGGTTAAACGATTTCAGGACATAACCAATACCATAAGAGGAGCGAACCGGACTTGTTTGTAATCCTGTCCTAAGGTAGATAGGAGCAATTATTTGATATTCAACTCCTGCTCGAAAAACTTGGTCTAGATCAATGTCTTTTTCCGTTTCAATATTTATCATTAGTCCATTTATAGGCCTGTAAGAAAGTCCGGCTTTCATTACTGTAGGTATCAGCGCTGATTTCTGAAAATTGTAAATGTGTGCTGCTAAAAGTAGATTTTCTTTTAGGTTCACAGTCCCTCCAAATTCAATAGCCAACCTTCTTTTAGTTTCAAGGCCTTCAATCGTATATTGGACTACATTAATACCTACACCGAGACTAATCATATCCAACTTATGACCTATGGCAAGTTTTATTTTTTGCTCATTGAAAAGGTCACCTCCAAAACGGAAAACGCCAATGCCAATTGTTGCCCAATCGTGTGCATAAGTTATTCCACCAGCAATACTTTGAAGCTCGCCAATGTTGTATCTATTTTGATAGCCAAGAAATGAGCTACTGTTTTCAATCAATCCAAGGCTCCCAATATTATTAAAAAGAGACCATCCATCCATTAATGTTGAAGACGCCTGACCAATACCAGCGCTTCTTGCTCCGAAATTGTATTGGCCATCTTGACTATATGCACAAAGAATATTAAAGACAAAGAAAACGACTGTCACTAAACGCATAATTGAAGCTAGTTTTTTTCAATTAATTAATCAATAGGATATCTTTAAGTGGCTATGAATTTATTCAGATTTTGTTCTTTTTTATTTTTCATTATGCATTTTTCAGATTGTGTAGCGCAAGATACTTTATACTATAAATCAGGATCTATGAAAGCTCATGGCGACCTTATAGAAAGTCAGAAAAATGGAACATGGACTTACTTCTATCCAAATGCTTTAAAAAGTGCATCATTGACATTCGCCTATGGAGCGCTTAATGGAGCACAGTTTTATTATTATGACAATGGAACGTTAAAGGCTATTGAGTTTTGGGAAAACGATTTGCAGGAGGATTCCGCTACATATTATTATAGCAATGGAGTTTTAGAAAAAAAAGGCTGCTTTGAAGGGAGTCTTTATAAAGGCGATTGGGTGTTCTTTTATGAGAATACAAATTTGAAAAGGGAAGGAGCATATTTATTTGGTTTACCGACAGGGCATTGGGACTTTTACCATGAAAACGGTACCATTGAACAGTCAGGCTCGTTTGTAGAAGGTAAGCAGCAAGGATTATGGAAATATTATGACAACCTTGGTCATCAAACGTACGAGGGAAATCTGGATAAGGATAGGAGGACTGGGGTTTGGTATTTTTTCACCAATTCTGGAAAAAAGAAAAATTGGAAGAATTTTAATTAGAATTCAACCTTCACACCTAAATAGACATTGTAATCACCCTCAGCGTTGATTGATGCTTCCACTTGAGGAAGCAGGTCGTTGATGGTTAAAAAATCAAGACCAACACCTATGCCATATAAAAATCGATTGCTCAATCGGTCGCTGGTTGTGTGATCAGAATAATTTGCTGTCCATCCAGTGTCAACGAAGAGCTTCGCAAATACCTGAAGAGGTACTTTCTGAAACTGTTTTAATGGCATTATTCGTGAAATATCTGTGGTATACCCAAAAAGCTTTCTCTTTAATGAGATCTTCGTGAGGAAATTGGTGTGTCCTTCGATTAATTCCTTGTTATAGCCCCGAACTAAATAATTACCATAACCTAGTCCGCTGAAATTAAAATAAGGGACGTCATTTTGTGATGAGATAAACCCAGAGACATTAAATCCTAAATAAAACTTATTCTTGAGTTCGAAGTATTTGCTAAATCGGGCGGTAAGGCGCCATATATCCGCATCACCAAAGAGCCCAATCCCTACTTTTTCTACAAAACCAAAGAAATAATATCCTCGTAATGGATAATTCCGATTATTTCTTTGGTCATCTGCAAAAGCATACGCGAGTTTGAATAAACGTTGTTGCGTTCGCCCTTCTCCAAAATAGTTTGGATTAAAAAAGGCCAATGTGTCAGATATTCTACGGTCGTTATATTGTAAAAGGACTTGATGATATTGGTAGAAATTGGGTCTGAAAGAATAGTTAATGTTGGATGCGAATGTTGTACGATTGATTTGATCTAGATCTATTTCATTGTTCAATATTTCTGTTCTATGATCGAAAGTTTGATAAGCTACACCTTCTCTTATTTCTGAATAATTAACCCCGAATTGTAATCCGTGTCTCAGAGATTTTTCGATATAAGGTATCTTATACTCTAAGAGTAGTTGTCTTTCAAGCCCAATTTGGCCACCGACAATCAACCTTTCCTTTCTTCCTCGGAAATTATACTTGTCGAGTTTTAATCCAAAATTGAATCGGTCGAAGCTTCCATTTCGGTTGAAAAGCCAATCATTGATATTTCGATCTCCAAGCTCAGCATTGAGCGAAGGATAGAAATACCACCTTTCCGTAACCTTGATGAAGAGATCTACCGAAGTATCGTCGCGGACTAGAATGGTCAGTTCTGCTGTATTAAAAAGATTGGTATTGTATATTTTATTTCGATCTTCCTGTCGAATGGCATACAATAAGTTTAGCGGTACAATCTCACCCTTCTTGTAGGTAAGTTCTCTCGTTATTATTTCTTTTTTTGTCTTGGCATTTCCCAAAATGAAAACGTCATGGATTGTCACAAGTCTGGTGCTTAATGAATCAGTAATGACCGCACCAGTACTATCATTTTGGGATAAGGAAATTTGAATGGACTCCCCTCTTAAAGGGAGCCATATTAAGCAAAAACAAAACATCAATTTATTAATCAACTTCATATATTCTTCACCGCTCAACTCTTCTGTGTTGATATTCTTGCATTTCTTGATGTGCAAACTGAATTAATTTTATTGATTGCACCAAATTTGATGCCTATTTTTGACGTGTGAAAAACATATTACGAAAGATATTTATTTTACCTGTCTTATTTTATCAGTACTGTATATCACCATTAATGCCTTCTACCTGTAGATATACACCTACTTGTTCCAACTATGCGAAAGAGGCTATTATTAAACATGGAATAATAAAAGGTGGAAAATTGGCCATTAAAAGAATTTTTAGTTGCCATCCATGGGGAGGAAGTGGTTATGATCCTGTACCATAAGTAGCTTGTAATTCTTCTAGTTCTTCCTTAAACCCACTAGAGAGTATGGGGAATCGGCACCAAGTGCGCGGGTCCACGTTGAATTCATCTAAATGAAAGCTAGGAGCAATTCGCTCTCTTTTCCATTGGTTAATACTCCAAAGACGATAAAATTTTGATATCCAATGGATTAATAATTGGTTATCGAACGCGCTCTTACTTAAAACAAGATATGTTTGAGTAGGGGACTTTTTATCTCTAATAGCCAGTCTCTCTATTTCTACCAGAACCTCATAAGGCATCAAGTCATCTTCGTCTGTCTGATGCATTGATTCAGGTCTAAGTTCGGCTGTAGGGGTGAGGGAATTCACATTAGACAATCCTTCATATCCCAATGTGGATTCCGCATATTTCAACCATTGGAGGATAAAATGCTTATCAACGGCGGCAATTGGCGAGATACTTCCACTCGTATCACCGTCCATTGTGGCATATCCAACATCTCCTTCACTGCGGTTGGAAGTAGTGAGGAGTAAACATTGTTGAATATTGGCCATCATCCAAATGATCGGAGATCTTGATCTTGCCTGAATATTTTGTAAGGCAATATCGTCTTTCTCCCAAGATAATGTCCTTCCTAAAGCTTTTTCTATGCTCTTTTGGTAGGCATCAACCTCTACATCTATGCTCCAATGATAAAATTGAGCTCCGATACTTTCTGCAAGAATTTTTGCCGAGTCAAAGGTAGCCTGGCCAGAATTTTTCGTTCCTTGATAGGCGGTATGGAATATTTGAGCTACGATTTCTTTCCAAGATCCTTTGACCAAATTTTGGCCTAACTTGTTTCTGAATTTGGTAAATCCCAATTCGTTTAACCCTCGTTTAACCGATTCAGCGACAAGTACAGCTATACTACTGGAATCTGCTCCACCACTTAAAGAGAGCACAAAACCCTTGCTTTTACTTTTCCTACAGTAGTCAAATAAGGCTAGGGAAGCTGCTTTAGCAAATTCTCTGTTCGTATCATGATCATCTTCGACCAACTGCTTTTCACTATTTTTTGGCTCATCAAAATCAACGACACAAGATGTTAAATTATAATCTTCATAAGAGAGCCTTTTGTTTTTGCCAATTAATTCTCCTTTCTGGGCGATTAAAATATCTCCATCATAGATCATTCTTCCAGCTTCGTTTCCTAGAAGATTGGCATATAAATACACGCAATTAAATTTTTCAGAGCTTTTGACGATGAGATTTTCCCTAAAATCAGCTTTACCAAAAGCAAAGTGACTTGCACTTGGATTAAGGAAGAGATCTATTTGATTGTAGCTTTTATGGCAAGCAGGTCGATCTACGCGCCACGCATCTTCACATATTTCAAATCCAACTTTTAAGTTTCTCCAATTAACAGATATATGACCGAAAGGTATTTCCTTATTATTAAATAAATAGGAGGAAACTTCGCCCGTCATCCATTCATCAAACCAGCGCAGCTCATAATGCACACCATCATTGGCGAGTCGCTGCTTGGCATAAATTCCTAATACCTCCTGATTTTCAATTAACCATGTCGTATTATATCTTTTTCCGTTTTTTAAAACGGGAAGGCCGATGGAGATGGCAATATTATCAGTCTGTGCAATTATATTAAGCAGTTGAGACTCAGCTTTTTCATATAACCAATCACTAAGAAACATATCTTCGCATCCATAACCTGTGATGCATAGTTCAGGTAGGCAAAGAAGTGATATATTATCAACCTTAGCGTTGTTGATCGCATCTATAATGTTGTTTGCGTTATGCTTCCAATCCATTGGGATTTGGTTGAGGCACGCACCACCTATTTTATGGGTATTAATCAATGTTAAGATTTAAAACTTCTAATGTTTTTTGGGCAGCTAGTTGCTCAGCTTTTTTCTTACTAAATCCAAAGCCTTTTTCTTTCCCTTCGTCATTAATAAAAACCTGTGCGATAAATTGTTTCGACTTAGTCCCTTCATTATCTTGAACAATTCTAAATTCAACGCTAATGTTTTCTTTTTGACCCCATTCAATGATTTTACTTTTGTAGTTGAATAGCGTTTTCGACAATTCATCAACATCAAAATGTGGAACTATGAGTCGATGAACAATAAATGATTGACAGAAATTGAAGCCCTTATCAAGGTAAATGGCTCCTATCAATGCTTCGAGTGAGTCTCCATAAACGCTTTTATGTGAAATAGTCGAGCCTTTGTTCTTTGTGAATATGACTAAATCTTTAAGGCCAATTTTAATAGAAAGTTTATTTAATGATTCACGGTTCACCAATTTGGATCTCACCTCCGTGAGAAAGCCTTCTTCCTTAAATGGAAATTTTTTAAATAACATTTCTGCTACAACCATCCCTAGTATGGCATCTCCTAGATATTCTAGACGCTCATAGGAATCGCGGAATCCAAGATCGTTGATAGAAGCGGCGCTCACATGGCGCATTGCACGCTGGTAGAGTTTTAAGTTATTAGGCTTTGAACCGGTAATGATGGCAAATTTCCTTCTTAGCTCCTTGTCTTCCTGCGAAGAAAATAATATTTCAAGAGGATTTCGTTTGAAGAAATCGATGGGCACTATCCGCTGTATTTACCGAATATGATAGACGAATTATGTCCACCAAAACCAAAGGTATTACTCATCGCTATATTAACATCTCTTTTCTGAGCATGATTAAACGTAAGATTTAGCCGGGAATCGATTTCCGGATCATCTGTAAAATGGTTAATGGTAGGAGGAATAATGCCTCTTTCTATTGCCATGATACTAGCGATACTTTCTATCGCTCCAGCCGCTCCTAATAAATGTCCTGTCATGGACTTGGTGCTGCTTATATTCATGTTGAATGCATGATCTCCAAAGACTTTTTGAATGGCTTTTACTTCGCCAGAATCGCCAAGAGGAGTAGAGGTTCCATGCGTGTTGATATAATCGATCGCTTCGGGACTGATTCCAGCATCTTCTAAAGCATTGTTGATGACCAAGAAAATACCTGCGCCCTCAGGATGCGGAGCAGTAATGTGATAAGCGTCTGCTGACATACCAGTACCGAGGACTTCAGCGTAAATCTTAGCGCCTCTGGCTTTCGCGTGCTCTAATTCTTCTAATACTAAAGCTCCTGCTCCTTCACCTAACACGAAACCGTCTCGATTTTTGTCATAAGGTCTCGACGCGGTTGAGGGATCATCGTTTCTTTCAGATAAAGCTTTCATGGCATTAAATCCGCCAATACCTGATTCTATAACGGCGGCTTCAGAGCCACCAGAGAGTATGATGTTTGCCTTGCCTAATCGTATGTAATTGCAAGCATCTGTCAACGCATTATTAGAGGAAGCACAAGCTGAGACAGTTGCGAAATTAGGTCCTCTAAAACCATATTTGATTGATAGTTGACCAGGCGTAATGTCAAGAATCATTTTTGGAACAAAAAATGGGTTAAATCGAGGAGTACCATCGCCACTAGCGAAATTTTTCACTTCGTCTTGGAATGTTTTAAATCCTCCAATGCCACTACCCCAGATTACGCCAACTTTGTCTTTGTTAATCTTTTCTAAATCTAGTCCTGAATCGACAATAGCCTCATCACCCGCCACCATACCATATTGGCTGTTTGGGTCAAGTTTTCTAGCTTCTTTGCGATCCATGAAATTTTGCGGATCAAAACCCTTCACCTCGCAAGCGAATTTTGTTCTGAATTTTTCCGTATCGAATCGAGTTATAGGAGCCGCCCCACTTGTTCCTTTCTCAAGTGCATCCCAATATTCGTTTTTAGTATTACCGATCGGAGTAAGTGCACCGATTCCTGTAACTACAACTCGCTTAAGTTCCATAAAGGACTAGAAAATTAAATTATTTTACGTTTTCTTCTAAGTAAGTAACCGCATTACCCACAGTTGCGATGTTTTCGGCTTGGTCATCTGGTATTGAAATATTGAATTCTTTTTCGAATTCCATGATTAGCTCTACTGTATCTAAAGAATCTGCTCCTAAATCGTTAGTGAAGCTGGCCTCATTTGTTACCTCAGACTCTTCTACGCCTAATTTATCGATGATTATAGACTTCACCTTTGATGCAATTTCTGACATTATTTTAAGTTTTAGTTAAAAATCCAACGCAAATAAATACATATTAGCTCTTAAAGTCAAACTAATTTATTTTGACTAAAAATGGCAGGTCTTATAGCTTTTGCTAATTTTGGGCTGCCGACATGAAACCTAAACACACTACGCTCAAAACCGACTACTATTATGACTTTGATCTTTTGGGTCTTGTGGCTCCAATCAAAGAGTATAAGGTTGGTTGGCTTCTCAATAGCATAGAGGGTCTCGATTTGTCTAAGGAAGAAGATATCAAAATTGAATTGTCCAATGATTTCATCCTTAGAATTTCTAATTTGCAAGAAGAAACAGAGTTTCGCAAAGCATATTTATTGAAAAATAAGCTGGAAACGGGTTATTCATACAACCAATATCTGCTTCCAGAACTCAAACAGTTCGATTATTTACTAAAACTCAAACATGAGATTATCATTGATTGGGCAGGTGATATACTTTTTGAAATTAAGAAAATCACTGAAATCGAATATGTGGTGAAAATTGACTTAGAAAAAATAAAAAATAAAGAGAATTTACTGTTTTAAACTATGATAAATACAAAATTTAAAAAGACAAAAATTGTAGCAACAATTGGTCCTGCAAGTAGAAATAAAGAAACCTTGCGCGAACTAATTAGGGCTGGTGCAAATGTCTTTAGATTAAATTTCTCGCATGGCACACATCAGGATCACCAAGAGACCATAGAGATGGTTCGTGAACTAAATGATGAGCTAGGAACTCACGTCGCTTTATTACAAGATTTGCAAGGGCCAAAAATTAGAGTTGGTCAAGTAGAAAATGATGGTGTAAAACTTGTTCCAGGTCAAGAGTTGATCATTTCTACACTAGAGGTTTTAGGCACGAGCCAAAGAGTGAGTACCGTTTATGAAGGGATTGTCAATGACGTCAACCCTGGCGATGCTATCCTGGTCGATGATGGTAATATTGAATTGGAAACTATCAGAGTAGAGGGAACTGAAGTTTATACACGTGTGATACACGGAGAATTGTTGAAATCTAGAAAAGGTATTAATCTACCGAGTTCCAATGTGTCTGCACCTTCAATGACGGAAAAAGATATCGAAGATCTTGATTTTGCAGTGCAATTCAACTTGGAGTGGGTGGCTTTATCGTTTGTTAGAAAAGCTGATGATATCTGGGATATCAAAAAACGCTTGGAAGCTGCTGGTGTAACAACGAAAGTGATAGCTAAAATCGAAAAGCCTGAGGCATTAAAAAACATTGATGAAATTATCGCTGCGACGGATGCTATCATGGTCGCTAGAGGAGACCTTGGTGTTGAAATTCCTGGAGAAGATGTGCCATTGGCCCAAAAGCGCATTGTACAAAAATGTAATAAGCTTGGGAAACCCGTAATCATTGCTACTCAAATGATGGAGAGTATGGTTGAAAATCCAAGACCTACAAGAGCGGAAACAAATGACGTAGCTAATGCAGTATTAGATGGTGCCGATGCTTTGATGCTTTCTGCGGAATCAGCTTCTGGTAAATTTCCTGTTCAAGCGGTTTCTTCTATGGCGAAAACGATCATGGCAATTGAAGCAGGTTCTGAGCACACAATTTATAACAAATTCGCAGAGGAAGATGTCGCATCTGCAACAAGACTCAATGACATGTTGGTAAGATCCGCCTGCAGAATGGCAGCAGCAGTGAATGCCAAAGCGATCATCGGAATGACAAAGTCAGGCTACACAGGTTATAAATTAGCGATGCATAGACCACACGCGAATATATATATGTTTACGAGTGAGAAATATTTACTTCGTCAAATGAACCTAGTTTGGGGTGTGACTGGTTTTTACTATGACGAAACAAACGGAATAGATGACACTTTTGAAGAACTCAGAGACAGGTTGGTAGCAGAAGGTTATCTTGAAAAAGGAGATGTTTTCATCAATACTTCTTCTATGCCTCTTCACTGGGAAGGTCATACTAACATGATGCGTGTTGATCAGGTAGTTTAATATGTTAAATCCACTTTGTGGATTTTTAACCCTACCGTATTCAAATAGAAAACAATTATTCACCTTCATACCTCGTGAGCTTGCTCCGAGGTTTTTTATTTTATTTTATAAAATAAAAATCATCTAAAAATTATGCTAAGGTTTTGTTTTGTCATTCTCATTCTGACTCATTCATTTTATTGTTATTCGCAAAGTAAAATTTACAAACCGGGGTGGTATGTGACTCAAGAAAATGACACTATAAGAGGGGAGTTTATATACTTGGATTGGGATATAGCGCCTAAACATCTAATCTTTAAAAAAGATGATGTTGAGCGCACAATACATCCAAGTGATGTAAAGAACGTTGTGATTGGTTCACAAATCTTTCGTTCTTATGTAGGTCCAGTTGTTTATACTTCATTTTTGGTACGTGACCTGAAAGCAGCTGCGAAAATTGAATATGTCACTGATAGTGTTTTTATAAGTTATCTCGTGACATCAGATATTTCCCTTCTTACCTACAAGGATCGTAATGAAAAACGCCATTTTTTTGTTGAAGATCAAAACAACGAATTGTCAGAATTAACCAAGTACGAATACATTTATTCCAACGATGATATCAATGGTTTACTCATTCAATCTGTAGATCGGTACAAGGGGCAATTGGTAGTTTTGGGAAATAGCTGTCAAAAATTGCAATTAATGTTGCGGAACATGAAGTTTTCCGAGAAGGATATGACGAAGGCCTTCAAATACATTTTGGGCTGTAAAGGAACTTCCATGCAATACGAAAAAAAGGAGTCCAAGACGAAAAAAATATTTACTTGATCGGTGGAGGAACTTTCCTGAATTACAAGGTAACATCGGATTTATTTCCTAGACTGGAAAGGCTCGATTATTCTGGTCAGATTTCACCAAAATTTGGTGTAGGATTAGAGATACAATTGCCACGAACGAATAATAAGTTTTCACTGATTCTTGAAATAGCAAAACTTAAACACAATTACGATGGCTTTGAGCTATTCAAGTCCCCCACATTCACCGAAGAATACACATTTTATGTTGATTCCGATTATATTAAAATTAATACGTTAGTAAGGAGAGCAATCAATTATTCAGAAAAAAACAGATTATTTTTCGACCTTGGATTTGTTATGAATTTTGGAGAAGTCTCATCTTATCAAGATGTGGTGCGGTATGATTTAAACGGGACTCAAACTTATGATAATAATAATTCATTTCTGGAGCCTTTAGGTTTCACTCCTACATTTGCAGGCGGAATTGGATATCAAGTTGATAGGGTAGCGCTTATATCTAGGTTTGAATATGGTTTAAATGGCTTTACATCCAGCTTTTCTGTAGGTTCTACTTCAAGTAGAATTGACTTGTTACTGGCATATTCTTTTTTTAGAAAATAGAATTTCAAATCGACGTGAATCTACTTTCCCTTTATTTCTTGGTGATTTTTAAAAAAAACATTGAACATTAGGCCATATATTCATGTGAAATTTCCACCAAATTAGAAGCCAAAGGACACTCTTAATCCTTTGGTTTTTTGGTTATATTCCTCTGAATAACTCTCGTTTAGAAGAAGTGAGACCAGTAGAAAGTATTGATTGACTAATTTGTATTTGATACCCGCTTCTATCAAATACCCAGGCATAAAAGTAGGTGTATCAATAAAATAAGATCGATTTTGTACTGTTCCATCCAGTAAGGTTTCGCTATAATTATTATCCTGCATAAGGAAAAAATTTGTTTGTACTCCAGCGCCAAGAAGGAAAGTTAAGTTTTTGAATTTGGGATTGATATAAATACTATAATCTAATGATATGTTTGTGTGATCCATTAAAAGTAGTTCGTCACGTGTAATAATATCAAAAATGCCATCTTCGATTTCAACTGAAAAAAAATTGGTTTGCATTCTTTCGAAAGTATTTTTGATGATTGAAGTATTGAATTTTTGAGAAAAAAGAATTTTCTTGGAAAAGACTCTTTGAAACCCAAAATTCAGTCCGACGCTCGTATTGTCTAAGTCAAAATCTACTGGATTAGTAGGAAATGCTCTTTTCTTGATTGTATAGGTCGATTTTCTTGTATCGATACCAATCGAGAATTCATTATTGAGAATATTAATGGCTTGACCTGTGTTGATTTGATTAATCAAATTAACTAATCCAAACCGACTTAGCTTCAGGCTAGACAGGTTGGCAGGAGTGTACTCTCTTAGTAATTCTTGATAATTATCTTTCCCCAACTTTCTCACCGAATTGTCTGGATCTTTGATGAAAAACTCTTTCTTATACTCAAAAAGTTGTATTTCTCCATAAGATGATAGTCTATTTAAGGCTATATGTTCACCATTTAATAAAGTAACGATATACGTTTTACCATTGAGCCCAACTTCTAAGATATCAGAGATCTGTGATGTTTTTTCGGTATCAATTTCAGTTGATTTATGGCTGATAAAATCTTTCTGAATATCAATATATACTTGCGGCCTCATGCTTGAGTCCCGCTTGAAAACTATATAATCTTGAGATTTTACAGTAATCATTAGGAACAGGAAGAGCGGAATTAGAATAGTTTTTTTGAGTTGGTTTTTCATGATCTTATTGGTTTTACTAGAATGACGCTTTCTCGCTCTATAACTACTGCCCCGGCAGGATCTCCCTTTCTTTTTCTAACGAATTTTTTAGGGGTATATAACACGGGACAAAGAGAGTCATTCTTTCTCTTGGAATGACCGGCAGCAAGGGCTGCAGCGTATTCGATGACTGATTTTGGGTAATTTTTTCCTGCAATTTGTTTTATGATCACATGCGAACCTGAAACATCTTTTGCATGTAGAAATAGGTCTTCTTTATTGGCAATTTTCAAAGTAAGTTGGTCATTGGATTTGGCATTTTTCCCAATAAGAATATCAAACCCTTCAAAAGTTACTTTTTTATAAGGTAAATTTTCTATTGACGCTTTTTTTGTAGCAATATTTTTATCAAGGCTTTTTAACGATTTAAAGTCTTCGGCTTCCTCAATTAGACTTCTTTTGAGATCAAGATTATCTAATTCCACCATGCGAGCTAGTATGTTTTCGTTGAGTTTATCAGATTCTTTTTTCTGGTTTTTAGATTTCCGATAATAATTCTCTGCGTTTTTTTGAATGGTAAGTGCTGGGTTTAGCTTAATCTCAATTTCATTATTCTCATTATATAAATCATGAAGGGTCGTGGTTTTAGCCCTTTTTGGGATATTGTAAAGGTTCGCCATGAGAATGTTGGCGACTTCCTCGTAGCTTCTTCTGCCAATAAGATCTTCCAGTTTTGATTGACTTTTGGATAGATAATTCTGCGTCTTTTTTATATCTCTATCTATTTGGTTAAGTAGCTGGATTTGTAGTTTGCTGACGTAATGATAATGTGTAACTGCTCGAAAAAAGTGATTATTTGTATCAATAATGTTGGTAGAGTCAAATATTTTTTCATCTTCTACTTGCCATAAAAGGAGAAAGGGTTTTTCACTTTGATCTTTATAAACTAAGGGGTTGTTACTTGTTAATACATTAATTATCGAATTATATAATTTCCATTTGGTATCAATGCTTGCTGACTGATATCCTTCATCGTTTAACATACCCCTTACTTCTTTACCAAGGGTGGGATTAAATGTAAGCAAATCACCTTGGCACGATTCAAATTTATCAAAACTTAAGTCAGTATTAACATCAAGACCTGCAACATCAAGGTTTAAGTCGTTGGGAAGGTTGTGGCGGAAGATGTCGAGTATTTTATTTTTTTTCGACGAGATCAGATTACATCTTGATCCATGCATTTTAAAAATCATTCGATAATCATGACTGAAGTCAATGAAAAATGATCTTTCATTTTGAAAAACGCCTACTTGTTTCACCTTTAAACCGATGAGGGCTTGAAATAAGTCTACTGAGTTTTTTTTTGCTCGTGAAAAATCACTCTTTATTTCAAGTAGTCCGATTTGACTTGCGAAGTTTGCCAGTATAAAACATTGCGTATGTTGATTTGCGAATCCCAGAACGATTTCATCTTTATTCTGAGAGAAACAACTTAGAAACTGCAATCCACTTATTTTTTCGTTGATAGCAGGAGCAAGTTGTCTTAAGTAAAAGTAATTATGATACATTCATCAGTTTATAGATGCAATTTTAGTCCATCAAAAGCGAGTTGCATATTGTCCGGAAGTTCAGCATCTATATCTCGATGTTTGCCTAGTTTATGGCTCATATGCGTGAAATAAGCTTTTTCAGGTTGGATTAAATTCACTATTTCTACCGCTTCATCTAAGGTGAAATGGCTAATATGCGCTTCTTTTTGTAGCGCATTGAGCACCAATACTTTAGTGCCTTTGATTTTTTCTAACTCGTCTGGAGCGATATAGTTTGCATCGGTGATATAAGTAAAATCCTTTATCCTGAACCCATACACAGGAAGCTTATAATGCATTACCTCAATAGGCGTAATTTCTGTTTCACCAATTAAAAAAGGATTGTTATTGATTTCATTGATTTGTATTTGAGGAACGCCAGGATATTTTTTTTCAGCGAACACATACGAGAATTCCCGCTTAAGTTGTTCGATAACCTGAAGCCTCGCATAAACAGGCATATCTTTTTTTTGTTTGAAATTGAAACTTCTTACATCATCAAGACCAGCAGTATGATCTTTATGTTCGTGGGTGAAAAGTACAGCATCTAACTTCTTCACTCTTTCTCGAAGCATTTGTGTCCTGAAATCTGGACCAGTATCAAAAACCAGGCTCAGACCATCATCCGTTGTGATATGTAGCGCTGTTCTGGTACGTTGATCTCTGTAATCTATTGATCTGCATATAGCACATTCGCAGGCGATTACAGGGATGCCCTGCGAGGTGCCAGTGCCTAAGAAGGTTATCGTCAAAATTGAAATTCGGTTTGGGTAATCTCAGCGTATAATTTTTGGTTCTTTTCATTCAACCCTTGTGTGCTGATGGTGGTCGATTTAAGGATTTCTATTAAGCTGTTAATTTTGCCATCTAGCGAATAATATTTATTAACAATGGCAATTTTATTCGCATTTAAAACACAGAATCCAGATTGAAAATTTCCTTTTTCATAGCGTAGGATATAATCTGACTCTGCAAATATGTCTTCAAGCTTGCCAAGAAAATGGTTGGTATACTTAATCTCCATTTTCAAAATGATTTTTAACCGTCTCTACTAATAGATCATAGTTTAGTGGCTTTGAAATAAAGTTATCTATGCCCACTGCTTTAAAATCTTCACGAGAATAGTTATTGGCATTTCCTGTAATCGCAATAATGGGTATTTGACCATTATTGTCCTTTGATCTGAGTCTTATTTCTTTAGCACAAGCGATACCATCCATTACAGGCATGTTGATGTCCATTAAAACCATGTCGTACGTATCCTTGTCAAGTTTATCTAACACTTGAGCGCCATTTTTGACTGAAGTTGTGACATAATTTTGCTGTGTCAAAATTCTTTTTGTAAGATTTTGAATCACAGAACTGTCTTCGGCTACTATTATTTTTTTGCTCATATTTTACGAACTTATGAATGTGGCATAACTGTCTTTAAATTCTTTAAGACTTGCTTTTAGCTTAACGATATGTTTCTCAACATCATCAAATTTATTCTCTTTTACTAACTTTTCAATGCGGTTGGCTATAGTAGAAAGTCTTTCTACACCAAATGTGCCTGCATTACCCTTTAAAGTATGTAATTCACGGCACATTTGTTCAAAATCTTTGTTATTAAAATGTGAAACGGAATTTTTAACTTGTTCAGTAGCTTCCTCATCAAAATCTTTGAGGACAGATTCAATGAGTTCTTTTCCTCCGTATTTGAATAGTTGATTGAGTGTATTCTGATTGATAACAAGGTCTTCACTTTTGTCATCAAAAGCATCAGAGCTTATATCAATTGGATCAAAATCCAGCCATTTTTTAGTTTGATTGATGAGCATTACAGCTTTGATTGGTTTGGATAAATAGTCATCCATCCCCGCACTAAGGAATCTTGCACGGTCTTCTTCCATAGAATATGCCGTCATCGCTATAATTGGTGGAGCTTGAGAAGCGAGAATTCTTCTAATCTCTTTAGTGGTGGTGATTCCATCCATATCGGGCATCTGGATATCCATAAAAATAAGGTTGAACTTAAGCTCCGTTATCTTTATTAATGCTTCTTTGCCACTAGCAGCTTCGGCAACTTCACAACCGGACTTAATTAAAATTGATTTGGCAACACTTCGATTTATATCATTGTCATCAACGATTAAGATACTTGGTGTGATTTCCTTAAATTCCCGAACTAAAGGATGTTCTAGCGTTTTGTCTTTTACTGGTTTTTGTGCCTCTGAAGCCTCAAATGTAAACCAAAAAGTACTTCCTAAGCCTGGAGTTGAAACCACACCAATGTCTCCATGCATAGATTTTACCAGCTCTTTTGAAATGACTAAGCCAAGTCCAGTACCGGGAAAATTTTTACTACTACTGCTGTCTATCTGACTAAAACTTTTGAAAAGCTTTTCAGAGTCTTTTTTTGAAACGCCAATACCAGAATCTTTAATGGATACTTTGAAATAGCATTTCTTGTCTTCCTTTCGTTGCAGTTTTAAACCAATGTTTATCGTTCCTTTTTTTGGCGAGAATTTGATGGCATTACTTGTGAGGTTCGAGAGCACTTGAATGAGTCTCGTTTCATCCCCTTCAATGAAAGTCGGCGTTTGATCATCTAAGTGATAATACAACGAATTTTGGCTTAAATGCGCCTGCTGTGAATAGAGCTCATACACTTTTTCGAATACTTCGATCAAGCTGAAAGCTTCATTTTTCAAATTCATTTTACCCGCTTCTATCTTTGATAGATCGAGTATATTATTTACAATGTTAAGCAGTGTATCAGAAGATTTTTTAATTGTTTTCACATATTCATATTGCTCGTTATCGAGTGTTGTACTACCTATTAGATCTATCATACCGATGATTCCATTCATAGGTGTTCGAATCTCATGACTCATATTGGCGAGAAATCTTTCTTTAATTTTTAACGATTTCTCTGCAAGGTTCTTGGCTTCTATCAATTGCCGGTTGGTATTTTTCAATAAAGTGATGTCCCGAACAACACCCTCTATTTCGAGATCATTTTTTTTACGTTTAATGAATCTGACATTACTAAGAAATTCGACGCGCGCACCACTAGTTGAAGTATAGGTTCCTTCAAAGTTTTGAACTTGCTTATATCTATATAGCGTCTTTACCAGTTCTCTTGAAGAAATGTCGGATTCAAAAAAATGAGCAATTTTTTGACCTAAGATATCTTTCGATTTTAGACCAACGATACTTTCCACTGAAGGACTTACCATCGTAATGATACCTTTCATATTACACCGGAAATACACATCTTGAAATGACTCGAAGATATTCCTGAACTTTTCTTCAGACTCTTTAATGGCAGTTTCAGAAGCTTTTTTCTCTGTAATATCGTTAGCTATTACAGAGATTTCATCAATGGTGCCATCCGGCATAAAGATGGGGTTAACAAATATGTCTCTCCAAATTTTTTGTCCTTGTAAAGTTTTTTGACATGTCTGGAAGTTTTCAGTTTTGCCATTAAAGGCATTCTTGTATTTTTTTTCCCAAAAGGCGACTGAAGAATTTTTTAGAATTTGGTTTCTAGGATCTTCGAAACACATACCAAATTCAGGCGTTATTCCATAATATGACTCAAAAGCATCGGAATAGTTTTTGTTGAAAGAAGTAAATTCTAGTCGTATGTTTAAAGACCAGATTTGGTGGGTGGAGCTTTCAAAAATGGCACCAAGTCTTGCTGCTTGATTTTGAATTTTCTCTTCATTTTTTTCTCTTTCTATAGCCAAGCTAACCTGACCGGAAACAAAATCGAGTAGTTCTAAATCCTTATGATTGTAGGCGCCTTGATCGGCATAGCTATATGCAGACATAACCCCTGCTGGTCTTCCGTCTAAAGCGATTAGCACACCGAGCCAAATGGCTGGTGGCTCATCCTCAAGCGTTACTTTTTTTTGACCCGCTATTTTCCCAATGCCATCCTGATAGACTATTAGTGGTTTGCCTCGTTCAAAAGTGTAATCGCTTAGAAGTTTGTTAACGTCTCTTGATAATATCCTTTTATTGGACGCTTCTTTTTCATTCGTCCAAAATGGGTAGGAGTAGTTTTTCCCCTCTTTCAGCGCCACGCTAAAATTTCTTATTTTGAGAATATCATTGAGTTCAAAATGTATTTTTTCATATAAATCAGGAAGGCTCAGTTGACGCAATGTGATGCTGGCAATTTTATAATACAACGCTTGTGCTCGTTCAGCTCTAAACCGCTCAGTGATATCAAAAAAGATACATCGATACTCAGTGGCATCATCACCATCAAATACACATGTAAGGTTTCCTGTTACGTAAATATTCTTGTCGTATTTTGTCAGTAATACTGTTTCAAATTTTTCAATTTCGCTTCCGGCAGAAAGCTTGACAAGAGTCTCCAATGCATTTCTCTGATGATCCGGGTGAATAACATCTACAAATTTCAAACGCTGAATTTCATCAGACCGATATCCGAGTTTGTTTCTCCAGGATTCGTTTACGAATTTGAAAACACCATTGGGTAGGAAAATTTGGATTAAATCATTCGATGAATTGAAAAGCTCACGAATATGCTTATTGTCACGTTTTACATCGTTTTGAGCTTTTTCTAATCTAGCTTTAAGCGCGTGGTTTTCTTCTTCGAGTTTAAAAATTTCATCTTTGGCCGTTTGCATTATGTTAAAATTAGCAAGTTATGATGAGTAGCCAATCATCCATACTTATTTCTATTGTTGGTCCTACTGCAGTTGGTAAAACATCCTTTGCTATTAATTTGGCTAAAACCTTAAATACAGAAATTTTAAGTGTTGATAGCCGGCAATTTTATAAGGAGATGTCTATTGGAACGGCGAAACCTAATGAAGAGGAGTTAAAGCAAGTCAAGCATCATTTTGTAGATTCTCATAGCATACATGACCAGTATTCTGTTGGCAGTTTTGAAGTGGAGAGTAAGCAATTGCTCAAAAAACTATTTAAAAAACATCCTACAATGCTCGCCGTGGGTGGAGCCGGCCTATTTTTTAAAAGTTTATGGTATGGTTTAGATGAAATGCCAACAATAAACCCAGAGATTCGAGAAGAGTTAAACGCTCAGTACGCTTCAAAGGGCTTGATGCCTCTTTTGGAGGAATTGAAAATAGGTGACCCAGCGTACTACGAAGTGGTAGATAGGCAGAATCATCAACGAATCATTCGAGCTTTAGAAGTGATGAGGTCTAGCGATAAAACTTTTACGGCATTTAGAAAGTCTAATCCCGTTCAACCACCGTTTTACAAAAACATCAAAATTGGGTTAAACTTGGACAGAGAGATTCTTTTTAAAAGAATTGATCAAAGGATGGACGAAATGATATCCATGGGATTATTTGATGAAGCCGAACGACTCTTGCCTTTCAGAGCACACAATGCCTTACAAACAGTAGGGTATAAGGAAATCTTTCATTACTTCGATGGCGACTATGACTACACTGAAGCGGTAAGATTACTCAAAAGGAACAGTCGGCGGTATGCGAAGCGACAGCTGACTTGGTTCAAAAAAGATTCGGACATTCATTGGATTGCACCAAATCAAATGTCCGAAGCATTAGCAATCATCAATAAAGAATTAGATACTCATCACATGGACCAATCGCATTAGTTCTTGGTTGATAGGTTTAGATTTTGATATTGCTAGTTTGATACTTGTGTAAATGATTTTATCATTTACTACGCCCACCATTACATTTTTCTCTCCGTTAATCAGACCTTCCACTGCAGCCATTCCAAGTCTTGAAGCTAATATCCTGTCTTTTGAAGTCGGAGCTCCACCACGTTGTACATGGCCTAAGTTAGTTACTCGCATGTCTAACTCAGGTAAATGCTCTGCGACTTTGGCTGCAATTTCATGCGCATTACCTTGATCCCCACCTTCAGCAACAATCACAATATGCGAAGTTTTATGTCGACTTCTCCCATCAGTCAAAGTTTCGATTACATCTTTGATAGTTACCGAAGTTTCTGGAACCATGACCATTTCTGCTCCTCCACCAATGCCGCAATGAATCGCAATGTATCCACTATTTCGACCCATAACTTCAACAAAGAATACGCGATCATGAGAATTTGCAGTATCACGAATTTTATCTATCGCATCAAGTGCCGTATTCACAGCAGTATCAAAACCGATAGTGTAATCTGATCCGTAAAGATCATTATCTATGGTGCCAGGAGCACCTACAGTAGGTATTCCAAATTCTTCATAAAACAAATTTGCTCCCGTTAAGGTACCGTCACCGCCAATAGCGACTAATCCATCAATACCTCTTTTACTTAAATGATCATACGCTTTCTGACGGCCTTCTTTTGTTCTAAACTCATTGGATCGAGCAGATTTTAAAATAGTCCCGCCTCTCTGTAAAATATTACTAACCGAATAGGACTTCATTTTATAGATATCTCCTTCGATCATACCATTGTAGCCGTATTTGATACCATAAACATCTATTCCTAGATAAAGCGCTGTTCTCACTACAGCCCTCACGCAGGCATTCATACCAGGCGAGTCACCACCTGAAGTAAATACTCCAATACTTTTCATTTTGTTCGTTTTTTAGAGAAATCGTCTTTTTAAGTTATTCGAATTCTGTGGGGGGCAAAATTTGACTTGCACGATCGATTTCATATTAATCATCAAATATTAAAAGGGGGATGTTGTTTATTTGTTCAAAAATTTCTCAATATTAGTGAAAATTGAACTTGAATGAAATCTAAGACGATGTTGTTTTAGATTATTTTATGCGCATGACCGGTAAGAAAATATTAATTATCACATATTATTGGCCACCAAGCGGTGGTGTAGGCGTGCAACGTTGGGTGCATTTTGCCTTGAACTTAAAAAAGCTAGGTTGGGAACCTATCGTTTATACGCCTGCTAATCCTCAATTCGAAGTTCAGGATAAGAAATTACTTGCTAGAGTTGAAGAAATAGAAACGGTGAAAACACCCATCTGGGAACCTTTCGATTTATTTCACAGGCTTACAGGAAACAGAAATAAAGGAAAAGTAAAGCAAGGCTTGGTTCTCGAAAAATCTAATAAGTCTTTTAAGGACAGTTTAATTGTTTGGATTCGAGGGAATATATTAATACCAGATCCACGAAAGTTTTGGCGAAAACCATCTGTAAAATTCTTAAATAAGTATATCAGCGAACATAAGATTGATACAATTGTGACGACTGGTCCGCCGCACAGTATGCATTTAATCGGTCTTGATTTGAAAAAGAATCATCATCATATCAAATGGATAGCAGACTTTAGAGATCCATGGTCGAATTGGGATGTGCTTCCCAAAATTATGACGGGTAAATATGCACATCGAAAACATGCACAATGGGAAATGCAAGTGCTTAAGGGTGCAGATTTGGCTATTACGGTTAGCCCCTCACTAGCAGAACAATTGAGCAAAAATTCTAAAGAAAAAGTTGAAATTATTTATAATGGTGTAGACACTTCGCAAGCCGTAGACAAGGTCATTAGACAAGGTTCACAGACATTCAATATTGGTTATTTTGGATTACTCAATGAGTTAAGAGATCCGGATTCACTTTGGCAAGCAGTCAAAGACGTTCAAAGAGTTGATCGAGCTTTTAATGATGCATTAAGGTTGGTGCTAGGGGGAATTATAAGTGAATCGATTACTGACAAGCTTTTGTCTGAAGCTTTTTTTAAGGATAAAGTCGAGGAAAAAGGCTATTTGGCACATGAAGAAGTTTTTGCTGCCTATCAAAATTGCGATGTGTTAATTTTGCTATTGAATAAAACAGATAATGCAAAATGGATACTTCCACAGAAATTCTTTGAGTATTTGACAGCAAGTAAACCAATCCTTGCCATTGGTCCTGAGGGAACTGATTTGCAAAATATTATGTCAGGGTTATCTATTGGGGAATATTTTGATGATCAAGAGACAGAAGCTATTTCAAAGTTCATTTTTTCTATTTTTGCAGGAAATTATACATTCGATATTGATTCCGCCGAGCGTCTTTTAACGGAGTTTTCTAGGGCGAATCAATCTGAAAAGCTGGTGAAATTGATAAGTGACTTATGACTAAAATAAAGTTCGCAATAGTAGGTTGTGGAAGAATAGGGCAGAGACATGCTGGCCATATCAATGAGCAAGCAGAACTGGTAGCAGTATGTGATACCATTGAAGACAAAGCGAAAGTGCTTGGATTCGATTATAAAGTACCCTTCTTCAATAACCTTGTAGACTTGTTAGCGTCCAATCTGGAGGTAGATGTTATAAGCATCTGCACACCAAATGGGCTACATGCTGCGCAGACAATAGCTTCCTTAAAAGCTGGTTACCATGTGCTTTGTGAAAAGCCAATGGCAATCAATGTGCATGATTGTGGTGAGATGATCAATACTGCCGAAAAAATGAATAAGAGATTATTCATCGTAAAGCAGAACCGATTTAATCCTGCTATTGTGGAAGTAAAGAAAATCATTGAAGAAGGCACATTAGGTGAAATTCAGAGTGTTCAACTGTCTTGCTTCTGGAATAGAAATGAAAATTACTATGAAAATTCTGAATGGAAAGGGTCTAAAGAATTGGACGGAGGAACACTTTACACGCAGTTTAGCCATTTTATAGATCTGCTTTATTGGATGATCGGAGATGTGGAGGAAGTCCATGCCATTGTTTCAAATTTTCAACATCAAGGTATTATTGATTTTGAGGATGCAGGCGTAGTGACCCTCAAGTTTTACAGTGGTGCTATCGGTACGGTCAATTATACCGTGAATAGCTACGGACAAAATATGGAAGGGTCTTTGACGATTTTTGGATCTAAGGGCACAGTAAAAGTTGGCGGGCAATACTTAAATAAACTTGAATATCAGAAGATTCAAGATTATGTCATCGGTGAATTGCCTCTAGGAAACCCAGCCAATGAATATGGCGAATATCAAGGAAGTATGTCCAATCATGATAAGGTGTATGCGAATGTAATCTCCGTACTTCAGAACAATGGAGAGATTGCTGCGAATGGTTTTGAAGGCTTAAAAACCGTGGAAATTATTGATAAAATCTATAAAGCAGCTTCTAAAAATGCTTGAACCAAAACTTAAATCAGTAACTATTAACGATGTTACTTTTGGTAAGAATGTAACCGTTATCGAGCCAGTCAATCTATATGGATGCGAGATTGGAGATGATTGTTTTATTGGCCCGTTTGTCGAGATTCAAAAATCAGTGACCATTGGTCAAAGAACAAAAGTGCAATCCCATAGCTTTATTTGTGAGTTGGTAACTATAGGAAATGATTGTTTTGTGGGGCACGGCGTGATGTTCATCAACGATCTTTTTCAAAATGGAGGCCCAGCCGGTGGAGACCAAACGCAATGGAAATCCACAAATATTGGAAATAATGTTTCTATAGGAAGTAATGCGACTATTTTACCCATCAAGATTATGGATAATGTGGTCATTGGCGCAGGTAGTGTAGTTACAAAAGATATTAATGAATCGGGTGTCTATGCTGGCAACCCTGCGAAAAAAATCGGAAAAATATGATTCCATTTGTTGACCTGAAAGCACAATATCTATCAATCAAAGAGGAAATCGATGAGGCTATTGCCCATGTGATTGAAAATACGAGTTTCATTGGAGGTAGTATTGTTAAGGAGTTTGAAAATGATTTTTCGGCCTACTTGGGAGTGGACCATTGTGTGGCTTGCGCTAATGGAACCGATTCTATGGAAATCATTCTCAAAGCCATGAATATTGGTGAAGGAGACGAGGTGATAGTCCCCGCAAATAGTTGGATCTCAACGGCTGAGGTAGTAAGCAATGTGGGTGCAGAACCCATCTTTGTTGATATCATAGAAAGTCAATATACGCTTGATTACGAGCTCTTAGAGGACGCCATTACGGATCAGACTAAAGCGATAATCCCTGTTCATTTATATGGACTTCCGGCGAATATGGCTCAAATCATGGTATTGGCTAATAAGTTTAATCTGCTCGTGATTGAGGACTGTGCCCAAAGCCACGGAGCAAAGATCAACGGGCAAATAGTTGGTACGTTTGGGCATGCTGCTTCATTTTCTTTTTATCCAGGTAAAAACCTCGGTGCTTATGGAGACGCAGGAGCCATAGTGACTTCCAATGAAGCATTGGCTCAAAGGTGTAGGATGATTGGAAATCATGGTCAAGTAAAGAAACATGATCATAGAATTATAGGAAGAAACAGTAGAATGGATACACTTCAGGCTGCTATTTTAAAAGCAAAACTCCCTCATTTGAATGACTGGTTGGATGCCAGACGGCAAGTCGCCCAGTGGTATGATCAATATCTGAAAGAGGATATTATTAAGCCCAAAACTCCCGAAGGAGTCTCCCATGTTTTTCATTTATATGTAATCCGAACCAAAAATAGACTCGAATTGCAAAGAAACTTAGATGATCATCAGATTGGTCATTCCATTCATTACCCAACGCCATTGCCGCTATTAAAAGCCTATGTTTATCAAGGTTTGGATGATTCGGACATTCCTATCTCATATAAAACGAGTAAGGAAATCATTTCGCTTCCAATCTTTCCTGAAATGACCGAAGAACAAGTCAAAGAGGTAGCCGCAGTTGTAAATGAATTTGGATGAGCAGAATAGTACATATAGGCTATCCTAAAACAGCGACAACTTTTTTACAGAAGGAAGTATTCCCTCATTTTCAAGATATAAATTATGTTGACTTTCGCACCTGCGAAAAGCTCTTCAACCACCTTATTTACCTAGATGACCTTGACTATGATCATACCATTGTTCAAGAAGGGTTAAATGAAGTATTGAAGGAAAGTGATAGCCTTTTTTCGTTTGAGGCGCTTGTCGGCGCTCCGTTTATATACAAAGGCTTAGGGCGCGCTCAGATAGCTCAAAGACTTAAATCATTGGGTTTTGATAAGGTAATTATTACTGTCCGAGATCAAGTGGATATGTATGATTCTCTTTACCGTCAATATGTGATTCAAGGCGGTGTAGTTAGATTCAAAGATTTTTTGGACATGAATGAAAAATGGAACCTTTATCGACGATCATTTAACCCAGGTTATCTTTTTTATGACAGATTAATAGCGCTATATCAGGAAGTATTTGGTATTGCAAATGTCTTGGTATTGAAGCACGAAAGCCTCCAAGACAATAAGCCTCAATACTTGTCGAAAATTGAATCTTTTGTAGATAAAAGAATAGCGGATAAAAAAAGTAATAGAAAGGTGAATTCATCTTTAAGCAACCTTGCCATCAGTATTTTGAGGGTAGTGAATCATTTTATTTTCACCAGTCAAAAACCAAATAATTTAATCAGCAATCACCTCTCAACAAGAAATGTATCTAGAGTTTTTATTGCGATACTAGACCCTTATTTGTTCCGATTTTTCTCCTCTAGGAAAAGCTTTGTGGATCCAAAGATGAGCGAATATATTAAGGCATATTATGCTGATAGTAATACCAATACTGACAAGCTTCTAAATTAGCCCCATAAAAGATGAATAAGTGGATAGGTAATTTTGAATCGGATAGTCTAAACCATCAAGGCATATGAAAATATGTCTTTTTACACGGGCTTTTCCTTACGGGGCTGAAGAGTCTTTTTTAGAATACGAAATAGCCATTCTATCTAAATTGGAAAATTTGGAAATCACAATTATCCCAAGAGAAGTATTTGAGGTGATAAGGCCAATACCTCAAAATGTGACTGTCGATAATTCCTACGCGGCAATCGTGATGGAACGTTCGGAGAAAAAAATATACCCATTAATATCTAGTATAATTAAAATATCTCGGGCGGTAATTGCCCATCGTAATTTCTCCATATCGGCAATTAGAGATGTGGCTTCTTTTGTCCATTATGGCGTTAATGTTAGAAAATGGGCAGCTAATTTTTTGACTGGAAAAGAAATTTTATACACGTATTGGTGCGATGTAGAAGCATTTGGCTTAACCTCATTAAAAAAAGAACAAGGATTTGATCATGTGCTAATATCGCGGGTGCACGGATTTGATATTTATGAAGAGAATCGGCCTCATGGATTTATTCCCTTTCGTCAGGAAGTTTTGAAATCGATAGATAAAGTTTTTTGTATCTCGCAGTTTGGTGTTGACTACTTCAAAGAGAAATATGATTTTAATAGCGCTTTATGCGCTCGTTTAGGCGTTTGGGAACCTGAGGAAATTGCTTTGAAATCAGAGGATGGAATTATTCGAATAGTTTCATGCTCTTCTTTGGCTCAGGTAAAGAGAGTCCATTTAATTATTTCCTCTATAATTTTTATGGCTCAAAAAAATCAAGGTAAAGAATACGAATGGATTCATATTGGAGGGAGTCCCGACGAGATTAACAAGATGCTTTCAGAAGATATTCCCGACAATCTCAAAATCGAGTTAAAAGGGCAGCTTAGAAATGAAGAAGTCCATACCTACTACAGACTAAATTTTGTGGATGCATTTGTCAATTTAAGTAAGTCAGAAGGTATACCCGTAAGTATGATGGAAGCCATGTCTTATGGTATTCCGGTGGTAGGAACTTTGGTAGGTGGCGTTCCTGAAATCATTAATGCTTCTAATGGTGCTTTAGTAGGAAAAAATCCTACGAATGAAGAGGTTTGTGAGGCTTTTGAAGCCGTATTTTCTGATCCAAATAAAAGAAAAGAAGCCATAGCTACTTTTGAAAAAAAGTTTGATGCGGAAAAGAATTTCCATCAATTTGCCAAGGAACTAATGAAGCTAAAAGAGTGAATCAATGAATACAGTATATTCCATTTTTGATAAGCGTATTCTTATTCGCTCCTCTGATCAATTTATTTCAGATATACTAAAGGAGGAGCTTTCCTTATACCCTATACTGGAAAATTCACCGCACGATATTATAGTTGACTATTTGGAGGGGGTAGATATGACTGGTTTACTAAGTTCAAATCCTTCTATTCATCAGCTAACGAATGATGGTTTTATTTATCATATGGGTGCTGTGATTGCCAGGTACTATTTTGAAAGTGGCGAAGTAACTAAAATTTCCTTTGGTTTAAAAAAGGCAAGTGCTACGATGCGCATACTACGGAAGTGCATGAGCATGCAGTTCACTTCACACAAAGAAGCTATTGGACAGTGGATTCATGAGCATGTGCTTGTTCCATATGCCTTTACAAATGATCATTTGTCTTTGGTGCATGCTTCGGCAGTAAGGTCCAATACTGGAAAAACATTTTTGTTTGGAGGAACAGGAGGAGTAGGGAAAACCTCTTTGGAAATCACCTTATGTAAGGACCATAAGGCAGCCTTTATTTCCGATGATATTTGTGTGATTAATGATCAGGGAGAAGTCTCACCCAATCTTGCTTATCCTAAGGTATATGCTTATAATATTCAAGGAGATAAAAAGACCAAAGACCTCATTTTCAAGAACAGGTCGCTTCCTGATAAGCTTCACTATTTCCTTCATTCATTACGTGGAAAACAATTTACTAGGAGACGCATATCCCCAAAAGACTTTTACGGTGATGTTGTTAATAGTAAGATTCAGTTAGATGCTTTTTTAATCCTCTTTAGATGTGAAACGGATAAGATATCCTTTGAACAAATAACTGCAGAGAAAGCATCCAAGTTAAATAGACAGGTTATTTCTAGAGAATACAATGTGTTTTTTGATCATCTAGTATGGAATAGTTATAACAATCTCGCTTTGGGTCAACCAGAAAAGCTTAACTACGATCAGTTAATTGATAAAAATGAGACTGTTTTTGCCAAAGCCCTCAATGCTTCAGCGAAATGCTGGCTGGTTAAAATCCCAATGAAAATTGATCACAGGCAATATCAAAAAGAAATGGTCGAAAGTCTTCGAGAGCTAGGTTTTTTTGCGTGAATTATTTTTGCGTGAAATTAATCAATATAGATTAGGTAGGGTGTTTGGCTTTTAGTTGTATTGTGTTATCACATATAATCATTTTATTAAATTCGTGATCATGAAAAATTCATTTAGTCCTTTGCTATTTAGTTTTATTTGCATATTAGTGTTTAGCCTTAGCTCATGTAACGAAGATCAAATTATTGACAAAGGCACACTTAACTAGAGATAAGTTTGATAGCCAATAGTAACGTGAATTTGGACGATCTAATGATTTTTTCTGAAAAATTGACGAGTGAGAAAGTAGCAAGACTTTACAATAATT